>JANXQR010000799.1 GCA_025353435.1 Acidobacteriota bacterium
ACATAGCCACCAATGTCGGAGCGGGATTTGCGCGCTTGAAGCTGCTGCCCGGCGTGCTCACCCAATCGTCCCCGGTCAATCCCCAGCCCACCGTGATTCCGATCAATCCCGCAACGAACCAGCCTTCCAATGTCTCTCTCAAGGTTGTGGGCAACATAACCGCTGCCGGCTACACCGGAGTTGATATCACTGCCGACGGGCCGGCGCCGCTGCCCTCCAACTGGAAGCTCGGAGATCCGGCGGTTTACTACCACGTGGTCTCGAACGCGCAATTTGCGCAACCCGCGACCTTTCAGGTGTGCGTCACGCCCAACGTTAATCACGGCGGAAGCGAGCTGCTGAGTTACAACAGCCAGTCTCAGCAATGGGAAAACATCCCCCTGGCATTTCCCCCCGGAGGCGGAACGTTCTGCACTCAGGCAAGTCAACTCACTTACTTCGCGTTCGTAACGCCGCTCAATACGCCGCCATACGCAACCAATGTTGCGATCGCAGGCTCTCCTTTTGTAGCCCAGCTTCTGACCGGACACTATACCTACAACGATTCGGACGGCGACTTGGAAGGAGCCTCGACCTTCCGCTGGCTGCGTGACGGCGCGCCGATCACCGGAGCCACCGGGACTACCTACACAGTCACTCTTGCCGATCTTGGGCATGGGATTCAGTTCGAAGTGACGCCCGTGCCACTGACTGGAGACACTGCCAGCGGAATGGCCCGCAGCGCATCCGTCACCATTCTCAACTCGGCACCTGTGGGGTCAATTGTGAGCATCTCAGGGACTCCCCGGGTAGCCTCATTGCTGACCGGTCAATACACCTACAGCGATGTTGATTCGGATCCAGAAGGGACTTCGATCCTCCATTGGCTAAAGAACGGCGCGGTAATTGGAACAGGCAGGACCTACGCCCCAACATCCGCTGATCTCGGACAGTTTGTCGTCTTCGAAGTCACGCCGGTCGCCCAGTCCGGCAGCCTTGTTGGCTTACCAGTCCAAAGTGCTCCCATCATGATTGTCCAGCCGCCAGCGATCATTAGTGCCAATGGCGCCACCTTTGTTGCCGGCAGTGTGGGATCGTTTACTGCGAGTGCGACAGGAACGCCGAATCCAACTTTCGGCTTGAGTCCGGCTCCGCCTGCTGGGCTTCTGTTCAACTCCGCAACTGGCATACTTAGCGGTACGCCGGCCGCCGGTACAGGGGGCGTGTATCACCTGACTCTGACGGCCGCCAACGGCGCATCTCCTGACGCCAGCCAGGCGTTCACCTTGACTGTCAATGAGCGGCCTGCCATCACCAGCGCCACGGGCGCCACGTTTACGGTTGGCGTGCCAGCGGCGTTTCAGGTTACTGCTTCGGGCTTTCCCGCGGCATCCATCAGCGAGAGTGGGGCTCTGCCTGCGGGGATCACGTACAACACGGTGACGCACATCCTTGGTGGAACACCGTTGCCTGGAACGGCAAGGACAACTCCATACGCTCTTAGCTTCACCGCCACCAATGTCGTCGGTGCGAGCCCAGCGCAACCCTTTGCCCTGAATGTAAACCTGGCTCCCGCAATCACAAGCGCGGGCAGTGCGACATTCGCAATCGGCATTCACAGCACATTTACTATCACTGCCACCGGTGTCCCAACTCCGGCCGTTAGTTTGGTTGGTACGCCGCCTGCGGGGGTTACAGTCACCCAGAGCACTGGTAGCGCAGTGATTACCGGCACGCCGCAGACTGGAACGGCGGGCACATATCACTTCGCAGTTACCGCAAGCAATCACGTTGGGGCCGATGCGACGCAGGATTTCGTTCTCACCATCGCGAGCTCATCCGCTCCCACGTTCACCAGCGGCTCTTCTGCAACGTTCACAGCTGGCCAGGCATCGTCGTTTACCGTGACAGCAAGCGGTGGTCCGTCTCCGACGCTTAGCCTTGTCTCGATCACCCCTCATGCCGTCGGCGGGCTTACCTTCAACGCAAGTACAGGTGCGCTCTCCGGTACTCCAGCAGCGAACACCGGCGGAGTTTACACATTCACGTTCCGGGCCCAGAATGGCGTGCTGCCCATCGCCACACAGAGCTTCACTCTCACGGTGAACCAGGCACCTGCGATCACGACCGCCGCACTTACAACCCTCGTTGTTGGAACAGCCAAATCATTCGCAATCAAGGCCACCGGCTTCCCGGTTCCGGCGCTCAGCGTGAGCGGGGCCCTCCCGTCTGGGATCGTCTTCACTGACCTTGGTACTGGAAACGCCACTCTGGGCGGAACTGCGCTGCATGGAAGCGGTGGGACTTACACCCTTAATATCGTGGCAAATACTGGGGTCGGTGCCGTGGTGCAGCAGACTTTCGTGCTTACTGTCGACGAGTCGGCAGCCATTACCAGCGTAAGCACCACGAATTTCACCGTCGGCCAGTCTGGCTCATTCAACCTTACGGCCACCGGATTTCCCGCGCCGGCAATTACCCGGACTGCGGGTGCACTTCCAGGCGGAGTGACACTCAGCAGCGGAGTTCCAGGAACTGCCACGCTTGCAGGAACGCCCGCCGTAGGAGCCGGTGGTGTGTACACTCCAACCTTCAGTGCCAGGAGCACTGGCACTCCCGCGGCGCCGCAATTGTTTACCCTCACCGTGAATGAAGCGCCCGCGATCACCACGGGTGCCAGCAGCACGTTCATTGCCGGCACCAATAATACGTTCACCATCAGGTCCAGAGGATTTCCCTATCCGCTGCTCACCCTGACTCCCCAGCCGCCTGCGGGCATCACATTCACTGACAACCACAACGGCACCGCAACCATCAGCGGCGCAGCTTTATCAGGAACTGGAGGCCTACACAACCTGATTGTGAAATCAAGCAACGGAATTGGCCCCGATGCTTCGCAGATTTTCGCCTTCACCGTTCGTGAAGCGCCGAAAATCACAAGCGCGAGTTCGGTGACTTTCCGGCTTGGAGTTGCGAACGCGTTCACCGTAACCGCTTCGGGGTACCCCGTACCGACCTCAATCAGCGAATTAGGGCCGTTGCCAAGGGGGGTGACCTTCAGAAATAACGGCAATGGCACCGCATCCCTGAGCGGGACGCCGACGGGGTTTGGTGGGATATACACCTTGACGTTTACTGCGGGGAATGGTGTGTCGCCCGCAGGAACCCAGACGTTCACCCTCACTGTCCAATGAACTGTGCAGGCGGGTTCGCGTACGCCTATCTGTTCGTGGAACTCTCGCGCCCGTCCGGGTTCGACCACCCCGTTGCTCCTGAGTGATACGGCCGAGCTTGATCAGGCGACAACTGGGGTTCATCAATGCATGTACTGGAACAGGCAAGGCTGGGAACCACGCCTTTAGGCGTTTCCGAAATACGCATCTGAAGAATCGCACCGGCTGTCCTGAGGGTCTTCAGAAGTTCTGGATGGGGCATGCGGGTAAGGACATGGGCGACCTCTGCGACAAGATAAAGGAGGACGTAGCGTTCCGCCTGGAATGGGCTGAACGCGCCGGTTTCGGGTTCACACTGCCCTCAGCTGTACCGAGTGTACCGAGATTGGAGGGAAAAGCAGAACTAGAGAAGGCTGCTTAAGTAATTGATTTTACTTGAGATAGAATGGTCGGGGAGAGAGGATTCGAACCTCCGACCCCCTGGTCCCGAACCAGATTCAGCCTCATATTGAAACGTGTTGAAATCGCGTGATTTTAAGTGCTTTTGATTGAATATGTTGCGGCGGCTGTGTTGAAAGCTATGGCTCTGAATGGTTCCAGAGTGCTTTGACCGCTACAATTTCGACTACATCCGCGCTCGAAACACATGATCTATATTCTCGGAAAATCATGCCGACTTTGGTACGGCTGCGAATTCAAAGTGAGCTTGTTCGCTTGCCTCACGTGGTTGGTTGTTCAAAATTCACCGGGCATTCCACACCAATGTTGAGACTCGGCTAGAGATTGGCGCGCCCGCCGAGATCCATCGGCCTTTGCCGTGAAAGAAGCCGATCTCCTTCTTAGGTTGAACCGAAGTTGGAGCAATTTCATTTCTTGAGAAAAACACTGGCAGTCCGTACTACGAGGCAAGTCGAGATGAAAGCGACTGTGCCCAGCCTGCCTCCATATTCCGGAAAGGCCTTAAAAGCCATTACAAGCGCCAGCAAAACGCCTGCGCCTGCTCCCGCAAGAGCTGTTGTCCCAAGCGGCGCAACCGCGATCGCAGTCATTCCTGCAAACGAGCCTGCAAAAACAGCAGCGGGCAAATAGCTGTTGGACAACATGGAGCCAATGGCCGCGCCAAGCAGGCCGACGAGCGAAGAGGCCGCAACCGCCGTCATGCCATATTTCTGTTGAAGGACCGACGTTGCCGCCGCACCGCCCATCCCTCCCAAAATCATGAGCACGAAATTCATAGAAAGTTTCCTTGATCTGCCTCGAGTACTGCGCACACCCTAAGCCTGATCTGGCGGCAGAACCGGCGTCAAACCGTGACGGCGCATGATCTCCAGCATCTTTGCGCGGTCCGGCGGACGATCGGACGCATCCCTTATCACCTCGGCAGACTCGCGAAAGAACTGTGGACCGAGCGCGGCGGGAGTGATAACACACAGTACCTTCGCGTCTTCGACGCCCTTGTTGTCGAACCGGTGGACGGCGCCCCGCGGAATGCAAAGCGCCTGCCCAGGCCCTACGTCAATCGGCTTGTCATCAACGGTCCACGTCAACACTCCTTCGATGCCGTAGATGGTCTCTTCGAAGTGGTCGTGGCTATGCGCCGGCGCCATGAGCCGCTGTCCGGCGGGGACAGCCGCTTCAAATATTGCGACGGTTCCCGCAGAGTTCTCGCCCGTAACGAGAAAACGCAGTTGGAGCGGCCCGAGCCGGATCGTCTCCTTGGCTGGATTGACACCCAGATCGATCGATTGCAGTGACATGGAGATCTCCTTTTCCCTATTGATTTGTTCGCATATCATTTCGTGGGTTCCAATCGAACCCGCTATCTCGGGGGGAGAAGTTCAAGCCCGTACTTTGGAGCCGCCGCGAGGGCCCGGCCGATCAAATCCGGGCTACCATACGGCGGTGGCGCGAAACGATTCGCGGCGGGCTCGAACACCTCAACAAAGAATCCCTCAAGACCAGCGGGCGCGACCAATACCTGGGCCCTGGCAGTGACATCGCCGGTGTTTTGGAAGGAATGAGCGATTCCGCGGGGAAGGTAAACAAAATCGCCTGGCGATGCCGCGATTGTATTCCCGCCAACTTGAATCGACAGCTTGCCCTCGAGGAGGTGGAACGATTCGTCCTCGAGGCTGTGGATGTGCGGCGGCGTACCTCCACCCGGCGCGACTGAAACGTCGGCCAGAAAGAATGCGCCGCCAGTCTCCTCGCCAGTGATGAGGAAGGTCATTAGCTCGCCGGGCCCCCAATAGGCTACGCCTGTGTCTGCGGGCAGGTACTTGACCTGGTCTCGTTGTTGTACGGCCGGGGTTTCAATTGCAAGCTCGGCGGCGGACTGCTGAGTGGTCTGCTTCAAATCTTCCCATTCGGTCTCGTCATCGAAATCGATGAGAGGGTCGATGATCTGGTGCATCATGTTCGTCTCCTCATGTAGTAAACTGTGTTTACCAACCAAACTATGGTAAACATAGTTTACGGAGCGCGTCAATGATTATTTTGCAGGAAAACGCACCTGTCAAGACGAAGGACATGCTGATAGGTGCGCTGTTGCGGGTTCCGGCAGAGGCGATTCAGCGCCGCATTATCAGCGAGCTAAATGCGGCGGGCTTCACGGCGCTGAGCATGGCGCACATGGCGCTCTTCCGATATCCGGGACCGGATGGCGTTCGTCCCGGTGTGCTGGCTGAGCGCGCCGGCATGAGCAAGCAGGCCATGAACCGGCTGCTGGGAAGTCTTGAAGAGCTTGGCTACCTGGCCCGGTCCGATTCACCGGACGAGGGCCGCGCGCGTATTGTCCGTTTTACCAAGCGCGGACACGCTGCTTATGCAAAGGCAATCGAGGTGCTCCGCGATATCGAGCGCGAATGGTGCGCCGAGCTCGGGCCCAAGGACTTTTCTCGGCTCAAGGAACTCCTCGGTCGCGTGTGGGAAAGCCCGCTGGTCCGTTAGTCATCCACTATGCTCTGTCGGTGCTCTGTAGGCAATGCGACACTTCCGCGACGGTGGCCCCTTTGCTAAAGCTTCCTACAAATCGTCCGACCCCCTGGCGCAAACCCAGGGGGTCGGTCATCAGGTTGGCCAACCGCATTTGACTGATAGACAAGAGCCAATTGCGGTTTCTGTGGCAGGGTAGTCGATTCTGTAGCTGCGGTATCCCCAAGAATCCACAGCATTCAACAAGCGGTTGAGTTGTGAGTAATGATTCTAAAAGGGTTATTCTGGGTAGGCCCACTTGTCCCGAACCAGATTCAGCCGACTATTGAAGGTTGTTGAAATCGACTGATTTTAAGTGCTTATGATGGAACAGCTTACCGCGTGCGCCACCATCGCTGTTGAACTCTGTGGATTCGGAATGCTTTTGCCGCCACAGAATCGACTACAGCGACCCGAGGTGAATCCCTCCATTGAGAAAGCTTTCCATTGCTACACTTGCAGCCTGTTCGATTCTGAACCGTTCACGTGACAAGGTTCAGGATTCATACACGTTGACACTCGGCTCCTTCGTAGAAATCAGCTCACTGAGTCTCTTCCCCTACCCGCGCTGTCGAAGCTTGCCCGCAGCCCAGGAAATTGACTCATGCGATATCGTACAAATCGGCAGCCGGGGTTGCGTGCCGAGAGAGTACGTAGTTGAGTCGCTGTCATTGCCGAGCCTAAGTTGCGATTTTCCACGGTTTTATTGAGCCTGGAATTTGGGGGAATTTGAAGACGCATCTTGCGTCGGTTCTTGGGTGTTACAGTTCTCGACAGACAGAAATCGACGAGGTTGGATCCTGATACCGAGAAATCCTGTCGATGGGAGCGTAGCGAATGCGAATTGTGCTCGCAGCTCTGGTTCTCGCGTTATCTGCTCCCGAGCAGCTACACACTCAAACTACGACATCCGGTGGGCTGAACGGTGTTGTAGTCGACCCGAGCGGTGCGGTTGTCCCCGATGCTACCGTTGAAATCAGGAACGACTCCAAAGGCACGGCTCAGTCATCGAAGACCGATCGCGAAGGAATCTACCAGTTCTACTTCCTTTCCCCTTCGAGATACACATTGACAGTGGCGCACGCAGGTTTTGAATCCCAGCGCCGCGCCGTAAACATTATGCTCGGCCCTCCTGTCTCAGTGAATGTCACACTTTCGGTCGCGAAAGCGACCTTCAGTGTCTCGGTGACAACCGAAGCGCCGCTGGTTCACGCCGATAATGGCGATGTCGCCACCTCCTTCAGTGCGTCGCAAATTTCTGAAGTGCCGAATCCCGGCAACGACCTCGTTTACGCCGTCGGCACAACGCCCGGTGTGCTCTTGAGCATCGATGGGGGCGGTGGCGCGGGTTTTTCTCTCCTCGGCATGCCTGCAACCTCCAACGTCATCACCATTGATGGCATGAACGCAAACGAGAACGGCAACAACGTTGCCGATGTGGGCAGCCTCAATCTGCTGTTGGGTCAGAACCAGATTGAGGAAGCGACAGTGATCAGCACCCCCTTTTCCGGACAGTTTGGCGGCGTCGCCGGCGGCCAAATCAATTTCGAGACGAAATCCGGAAGCCAGGCGTTTCATGGCAACGTGCAGTACTACTGGAATGGCCGCGTCCTCAACGCCAACGACTGGTTCAGCAATGCCAACGGATCTCCGCGACCCTTCGACAACGCGCACCAATGGGCGGGATCGTTTGGCGGTCCTATTAGGAAGGACAAGCTTTTCTTCTTCTTTGACACTGAGGGCCTGCGGATCTTCTCTCCCCAACCTCCCTCGACGGTGCTCATCCCCAGTCCAGAGTTTGAGCAAGCAACCCTCGCGAATGTCGACTCGATATTCGGGACCGGCTCTGCCTCGGATGGCTTCTACCGGAAGATCTTCAATCTCTACGATGCGGCACCCGGAGCGAAGTCCGCTCAACCCGGCAGCGGTCTTTCCTCGGACCCGACTGGCTGCAAGGGATTTACCGGACTGGGAAATCAGCCGGGCACCAATACGTCAATAGACTGCGCCCGGCACTTTTTCTGGTCACGCAGCCGCGCTGGCCAGGAGACGCTCACTTCCGGGCGTTTCGATTGGAACGCCGGCACAAACGACCGTTCTTATCTTCGGTTGCAATACGATCGTTCCCACAACCCGGTGTATACCGACCCCATTAGTTCCCTCTTCGATAGCGACGTTTCCGGACCTCCCTGGTGGCAAGGCCAGATCAGCGAGACCCACACGTTTGGCTCCTCGGCAGCCAGCCAATTTCTGTTGGCCGGTTCGTATCACAATGCACACCAACAAGTGATCAATCCCTCCAAGACGCTAGCGGCATTCCCCGCCGTGCTGAGTTTTGGATGTTGCACGTCTGACCTATTCGCACCCATCGGGAACGGATATGCCCTCGGTTTTGGCAGAGCCGACACGCGCTATCAGGTCTCAGAAGATGTTGTTAAGACTTGGAACAATCACAAATTCGGAGTTGGCGCCAACCTTCGGCACATCGATTGGACGCTCACCAACAACCCAATCTTTCCGTTTCTAAGTGCGCAAACCTACGGTGCCTTTTTCTGGGGCGGTGTTGATAACAACAACGACCCTTCCCCCAGCATCACACAGATGACCCAAGGCTTTGTTGGGGGAGGGGACTCGAATCGGTTT
>JANXQR010000823.1 GCA_025353435.1 Acidobacteriota bacterium
CTTATTCCCATCCATCATGTTCAGGTAGCACGCATACCAATCCGCGACCAGAATCTCCTGTCCCCGCTGTAGAGTGACCGAAACCGTTGCCGGAAATTTCTTCGCGTACATGCTCATCTTGGCGTTGGGAATTCCGACACAAATCTCATCGTGGATATGATTTTCAACCACGTCCTTTTCCAGAGCTCCCGCAAACACCGTCGTGGATTGCGGAGTCGTCTTGTTGAACGCGGCACGCTCATTCTGCGTCATCGGATGTTTCTGATCGCCGTAAGCCTCAGGCCAAAGATTCTCCACACAATCCGGACAGCCCCCATTCTGCAAGGAGAGCAGGTGGTCAAGTTCATAGTGGTTCGCAGCGTCTGCGAACCCGTAGCTCTTCATCGTCTCGACCTTGATCTTGTTTGTCACGGAGGTTGCGGGCCGGACTGAACCGGTGGACCAACCCTTGTTACAAATATTCGTCGCGATGTTGCTCTGGGTTACACTCGGATCCGCCTTGCCCGGCGTTAACGTGGGAATTGGATAGATGCTGCTGTCGCCCACCCTGGCCCCGGCGGCTTCCTTCGACACACTCTCAGGGTGTGAAACGGGGCCGCCGACTTTCGTTTCCGCTTCGACAACGTTTCTCTGATAGACCCACCCGGTCGTGCCGTCTTTCGCTGTCGTTACCCGTACATAGCCCGACCTTGGAAACTTCGAAATGATCGTGACTGCCGTGCCGGCCGGCAGCGAAAGAACAATCTTGCTGCTTGTCGATGGCCCCGACCGAAGATTGCTATTGTGTGAAATCGACGCCTCTTGCGCGGTTACAACACCCGAAAGCAAACAGGCCAGCAGTACGATGAGAATCTTGTTCATCGTCCCTCCTCGTCCAACTCGGCAGTTTCCAGTTCTATCTGAGATCTCACGGCGCAATTAAATCACCCACAACCAGCCCGCGCCACGCTTTTTCTCCTCTTCCTACAGACGTGTCATCCCGAGCGAAGCGTTTTTCAGCGGAACCGAGGGACCTGTTTCTCGGGTTCCTTCCGAGCTGGCCACAACATAACCGAAACTCCACACAAGAGCCGATGGACCTCTTACTCATCTGAATATTCAAGGCACGCTATTATGAACAATCTGGATCAGTGCTCTCTGCCGGCCTGTATGCCAGAAGGACATTTACCCACGAGGCATAAGGAGAAGCAATGGTTGGTCACTTTGTGTGGATCCTGCTGGCTTTGAGCATTGCAAATGGAAGCGCTGCTCTCGCACAGCAGGCTCCGGGCATCAATCGGGCCGTGCCGGAGGTCGCCGCGCTCGAACCCGAGCTTGAGAGTCTCTATCGAGACTTGCATGAGCACCCGGAACTCGCTTTTCATGAGCAGCGAACGGCGGCAACATTGGCTGACCGCCTCAAGGCTCTCGGCTTCGAGGTAACTACCCAGGTGGGTGGCACCGGCCTTGTCGGTATTTTGCGTAACGGCTCCGGTCCGGTCGTCATGCTGCGGACAGAACTTGACGCACTACCCTTTGAGGAGAAGACCGGGCTTCCATTCGCAAGCAAAGCAAAGGGACTCGATTCTGAGGGAAAGGTGGTCCCGGTCGCGCACGCATGTGGACACGACTTACACATGGCCGGATGGTATGGTGCTGCCTCCATCATGGCACGACGCCGCAGCCGGTGGCATGGCACGTTGATGCTGGTTGGCCAGCCTGCCGAGGAGATCACTCGCGGGGCGGCTGCCATGTTGGCGGACGGTCTATTCACTCGGTTTCAAAAGCCAGATTTTGCAATCTCGATGCATGACGAGCCTTCTCTCCCATCCGGCAAGGTTGGTTTCCATGCTGGATTCTTTCGCGCGTCTTCAGATTCGGTTGATGTCACGATCTTCGGTCGCGGCGGACACGGTGCCCGGCCTCAATTGACCGTCGATCCTATCGTCCTGGCGGCCCGCGCCATTCTTGGAATTCAAACCATTGTGTCGCGCGAAACAGATCCACTCTCACCGGCCGTTGTAACCATTGGCTCCATCCACGGTGGCGCTGCGGGCAACGTAATTCCCGACGAAGTCAGGTTACAGATGTCCGTACGCAGCTACGACGATAAGGTGCGGAAGCACCTT
>JANXQR010000826.1 GCA_025353435.1 Acidobacteriota bacterium
CGCGCGGTTTTTCTCGATGGCAATATCGTTTCGGACGTAAGCGTCGGGGGCGATCATCCATGGGTCGAGATTGAGATTGAAGGCGGCGGATTGCCACCTCAAATTGACCACATGGATGTCTCTCTGCGAAAGATATATGCGCTTACGCCTGCAGGTGGATGGGGCATTGTCGTTTCCGGTTCGAATGACCGGGCTGAGTGGAAGGAAGTGGGGAGATTCACAGGGGCGAGTTTTCCCGGAACGCATGAATCAGGGCCTGGATTCACGGAGCCGATTCAGTTTCCGGAGCCGGTCACTTATCGCTCGTATCGCGTGGAGTTTTCCAGTGCAGGTGTGGCCGCGTGGCCCGTTGCGGAGGTCGCTCTCGCCAATCAAGGTCATGAAGTGCATATCGCCGGGCCGGAGATTTTTTCGAGTGCGTGGATGAGCGCGGGCAGCGGCGAAGAGTGGGTCTCGATCGATCTTGGGGCAATTTGCACATTCAATCGCGTGGCGCTTGCGTGGATTCGGCGCGCGGCGGAAGGGTCCATCCAGGTTTCAAACGACGGCACCGGGTGGAGCACGGTTAAGTCGCTGCCGCATTCCAGCGGCCTGGAAGATGACATCCATTTGAACAAGACTGCGCATGCACGTTGGGTGCGTGTCCTGTTGACCAAACCGGCCCAGTCTGGTGGGCGCTACATTCTGGGCGAAGTGGAAGTGTACGGTCGCGGCGGCCTGGTTCCGGCGTCCAAGGCAGCGTCAACAGTGCAGGCAGAAGGAACGCTGCGGCTCTCGAGAGGGAAGTGGCGCGTACAACGTGCATCGCTGGTGAAGGCCGACGCTGTGCAACTCTCCACGGCGGGATTTGCTGACAAGGATTGGATGATTGCGACTGTGCCGGGCACCGTGCTCACGAGCTATCTGAACGATGGCGCGATCGCCGATCCGAACTTCGGTGACAATCAGTACGCGATCTCCGACTCATTTTTCTGCGCGGATTTCTGGTATCGCGATGAGTTCATTGCGCCGGCTTCGAAATCGCCCGGACAGCACACTTGGCTGAACTTCGACGGCATCAACTGGAAAGCCGAGGTCTACCTGAATGGTCAGCACGTGGGCCGCATCGACGGCGGCTTCATGCGAGGGCGCTTCGATGTCACCAGCCTCGCGCACGTGGGTGCGGTGAATGCGCTTGCCGTGCGAATTATTCGCAACGCGAACCCCGGCGGCACAAAGGACAAGGCAAACGATACAGTGAACGGCGGCGCACTGGGCCGCGACAATCCCACCTATCACGCCTCTGCTGGATGGGACTGGATGTCGACAATTCGCGGCCGCAATGATGGAATTTGGGACAACATTACTTTGACCACGAGCGGGCCCGTAACGATAGAGAGTCCGCTGGTGAACAGCGCGATCCCTCTGGCCGACTCATTGACCGCTGACGTCTCGATCCAGGCTACGTTGCACAACCACGAGGCGCACGAGGTGTCAGGTACGCTGCGCGCCATGTTTGGGACTATCGCAGTGGAAGAGAAGGTCACACTCAACCCCTCGTCAACCAAGACGGTGACGTTTGCACCCGCGACGCAACCGGCGCTTCATATCGAAAAGCCCAAGCTGTGGTGGCCGGTAGGTTATGGCGATCCGGATCTCTATCCGGTAACAATTACCTTTACCGCGAATGGCAAAGCATCGGACACGAAATCATTCAAGGCGGGCATTCGCCAGTTCACTTATTCAGAAGATGGCGGCGTGTTGAAGATCTGGATCAACGGGCGACGCTTCATTGCCCGCGGGGGCAACTGGGGATTTCCGGAATCAATGCTGCGCTACCGAGCGCGCGAGTACGACATGGCCATGCGCTATCACCGTGACCAGCACTTCAACATGATTCGCAATTGGGTCGGCCAGACGGGAGACGAGGCGCTGTATGACGCGGCCGATCGATTCGGCGTCGTGATCTGGCAGGATTTCTGGCTAGCGAATCCGTGGGATGGTCCAGACCCGGATGACAACGACTTGTTTCTGGCCAATGCTCGCGACTACTTACTTCGCATTCGCAATCATGCGTCGTTGGGAATTTTCTGCGGGCGCAACGAGGGCCTTCCGCCGCAGCCTGTCGACGATGGATTGCGTGCGATGGTGGCGGAGCTTGAGCCTGGTTCGCATTACATCTCCAGCTCCGCCGATGGGCCAGTCAGCGGTCACGGGCCGTATCGCGTCGAGCCTCTGAAGGAGTACTTCATCAACGCTCCAACCAAAATGCATAGTGAGATCGGTGCCCCGAATGTGCCGGAGATCGAGATCTTGCTGCACACGCTGTCGCAGGATGCGCTGTGGCCCATCGGCGCGTCGTGGCGGGTTCATGACTTCCACGGGCACAACCCATTCGCTGTGGCCGTTGACCAGAGCTTCGGCGGCGCAAAGGATGCTGCTCAATTTGCAAGCCTCGCGCAATTCGTCAACTACAACGCCTATCGCGGCATGTTTGAAGGGCAGAGCAAGAATCGTCTCGGCATTCTGATATGGATGAGCCATCCAGCATGGCCGTCGATCCTGTGGCAGACCTACGACTACTTCTTCGATACCGACGCGGCGTACTATGCTGCGAAGAAGGCATCGGAGCCAATTCACATTCAATGGAACGCGGCGGCCGACACCGTGGAAGTGGTGAACTACAACGCCGGCGAGCAGGAGGGCCTGACCGCGCGGACTGAGGTGCTGGACATCGACGGCACGGTGAAGTGGCAAAAAACCGCAACGGTGGACAGCCACGAAGACAGTACCCTATCACCGATCCAGATGGAGTATCCCGCGGGATTGGCGCGCACCCACTTCATCCGCTTGACTTTGTTGCATGGCGATGCGGTGCTCAGTTCCAATTTTTATTGGCACGGTACAACCGAAGAGGACTTTACGGGGATTCGGACGCTTAGGCCGGCACAGGTGGTGTCGCAGACGCGCTCGGCGCGAGTGGGAACAAAGTGGAATCTCGTGACCGAACTGCGCAACACATCAACCGTGCCTGCATTGATGGTGCGGTTGAAAGCTGTGCGCCAGAAATCGGGCGATCTGATTGCGCCTGCGCTCTATGACGAAAACTACTTCGCCCTAATGCCCGGTGAGCGCAAGACAATTCACCTTGAGTTGGAGGAAGCCGACACGCGCGGCGAGAGTCCAAGAATTGTGGTGCAGGGATTCAACCTGGCCGCTTCACTCCGAAGGTAGCCTTATCGGGAATCTGAAGAAGCTTTGGGGAGCGTGAAGAGGAAGCGGCTTCCTTTTCCCAGCGTGCTTTCCGCCCAGATGCGCCCGCCGTGCTGCTCCACGATGCTGCGGCAAAGCGCAAGGCCGAGGCCGGTGCCGCCGAGCGCGCGCGTGTCTGACGCATCCCCTTGCTGGAAGCGATTGAAGATGTGTTCCAGCTTCTCTGGAGCGATTCCGTGTCCCTGATCTTCAACGATGAAGCAGACCTCATTTTCGCCCTCATGCCGTGTGCCCAGGCGAATCAAGGTATCACGTGGCGAGAATTTGATTGCGTTTGTCACCAGCTCGTTGAGCACCTGCAGCATGCGATCTTCATCGGCGAGCACAAGCGCTGGTGTCGCCTCGATACGGAAACTGATGTGCACCTGGCTGGCCGCGCTGTGGGCAACGTCGGCGGCGCGCCGCAATAAATCCAGCGCTTCCACAGGCAGGCGGCGCAAGGGCAGCCTGCCCTTTTCCACTTTGTCGAAATCGAGAATGTCGTTGACGAGCCGTACCAGGCGATCGCAATTGCCAATCGCCATCTCGACCATTTGACGCTGCTTCTCGGGCCGCTTGTCGAGCGAGCCAGAAGAGATCAATCCCAGTGAGGCGCGCAACGATGTGAGTGGAGTCCGCAACTCGTGACTCACTGTGGAGATGAATTCATCCTTCATCCTCTCCAGGCGACGGCGTTCGGAGATGTCCTGGAACGCAACGACCATGCCGGAGATGTGACCGTCTTCAATCAGCGGACTTGCCGTGTACTCAACCGGGAACGACGATCCGTCGGCACGCCAGAAGACTTCGTCGTGCATGCGCACTGTTTCTTTGCGGCGCATACCCAGCAAAATGGGACTTGTGACCTTGGAGTAGGCAGTGCCATCGGAGTGGCTATGATGGATGACTTCGTGTACGTCGTGGCCGGTCAATTGTTCAGCTTCGTACCCGAGGGCCTTGGCGCCGGCCTCGTTGATGAACGTCAGCTTGCCATCAAGATCGATGCCATAGATGCCGTCACCCACCGATTCAAGGATCAACTCGCGCTGGCGCGTGGCCAGGTGCAGGGCTTCCTCGGCCTCATGTTGTTCGGTAACGTCAACGCCATGGCTCAGAATGAACGGCCGTTCACCGCGGAGTTCCATCCTCCGGCTGCGGAACGCAATATGGCGATAGATGCCGTCACTGCGACGCACGGGCATTGCACCCTGCCACTCATCTTTCGTTTCGAGGGTGCGCAGGCATTCCTGGAACGTCGTTGCGCCCGGAGCATCCAGTAGTTCGGCTACGGGACGGCCAGTGAGATCTTCCATGCGATAGCCGAGCGTCTCTGCAGTAAAGGCGTTCAACGACGTGAGTCGCCCTTCCATGGTGCACGTAAACACAAATCCAAGACTGCTTTCGACGACTTGCCGGTATCGTGCTTCACTCGACAGCAATGCCTGTTCAGCCTGGCGCTGATCGGTAACGTCCTGACCGCTGACGATCAGGTACTGAATCTCGTTGTTGGGGCCGGTGAGCGGGCGGAGGGTCCAACTGATGCGCCGGGTCTTGCCGCCGGCAATGCGCCACGAAGTTTCATGCGGACCGGACATGGTGCCGGCAGCGGCCTGGTTCAATTTATCGGCTGCCCAGGGGCGATCGTCGGTCTCCAGCACTTCTTCGACGAAAGGCCGGCCGGCCGCATCCGCGATCATCAGCCCGGTTAATTGGGCGCATGACTGGTTGAAGCGCACCACGCGTCCGGCGGTGTCGAGCACAGCCACCAATGCAGGAATCGAATCCAAAGTGGCAGCGACGAAGCAACGTTCGATGGCGAGGGAGCGCTCCGTGCGCTGTCTCGCCCGTTGAGCCTGCTCCTGGGCCCGAATCCGGTGGTAAAGTTCGAGCCGTGTCGTCACCTGGCGGCCCAAAACCTCGAGCAGCGTCAAATGTTCCTGGCTGAATTGGTCAGGCTTGCGCGCTAGAACTGCCAGAGTCCCAATCAACTGCTGATTCGACGAGAGCAACGGCGTCCCGGCATACGAACGGCAGTACTTGCCCCCGGGTACCTCAATTCCTTCGGGAGGAAAACGCGGGTCTCTCGCCCCATCCTGAACCAGGAGAGGCTGGGCAGTCAGAGCCACCCACTGGCAAGCGCTGGTAACGCGCGGTTGTTCGATTGCCGTAAATCCGAACCTTGATTTGAACCACAGGCGATTGAAGTCGAGCCACGCGATGTATCCGTAGTCGGCCATGCTGAGCACAGCGGCCAACTCCGTCAACTCGTCCAAAGCAGGATCCGGACTGCGGTCGAAGACGTCAAAGTCCGACCGTGATGTCAGTCTCGGGGGATCAGCCTGCTGATAGCTCTGTATTGCACTCATCGAAATTCGCGCACCTGTACATTACTAGTATGGAAGAGGGAACTATATTTGGCTCTTACACAAACGGGGTGGTTCGCATCTCCCAAGTGCAACCTTAGTAATCAGTTCGGGTTACCTGCCGGATTTTGTGACAATTACGAGCGTTTCAATATAGGAATATGAGTAGTGCCCTGTCAGGTTTACTTCGGCAGCTTGCAACAGTCGCCACTTCCGGCCGGTTCCGTGCTCCCGGCATCGAGTACGACCTTCCACTTGCCGTCCAACTGCCGGCGCCAAACGGTCATGTAG
>JANXQR010000830.1 GCA_025353435.1 Acidobacteriota bacterium
ATCTGCTTGCGCGCATCCTTGAAGTCCTGCTGCTCGCCGAAGCCCAGAAATGCATTCACGTTGATGAGCTGATCGTGCGCCAGAATTGCCGGGAGATCCTTCTTGCTGGTGAGCGCGTCGATACGGTCGAACTCCGACTGCAGCGGCTTCAGTCCGGCCTTGTTGATCTTATCCGTGTCCAGGCAAGACGCGTAGTAGTCACCGATCTTCTGCTCGTTGGGCGTACGACTTGGGTTGTTGGCAGCTGCCTTGTCGAGAATAGAGTGCAGCGCCTTTTCATTTTCCTCGGCCAACAGGTAAAAGTTGCCGTACCCGGAACGGTCCGCCGGAATCGGGTAAAGCTTGCTGAAGTTGCCGCACGCATACTTGAAGAAGTCCGTGCACGGGTCGACGGACTTGTCCATGAACGCCGGGTTCAGGCCCATGAGCTGATCGTTGCTCGCAGTGGGGGTTGAGGGGGCTTGCGCGCTGGCCAAAGACGCGCTGGCTGCAACTATCATCAACGGCAGCACCATTGAAATCTTCAGTTGTCTCATCGATCTCCTCCCGTGTTTCGGGATTGGTTGGATACAGGGTTCGCAGACTCTGCCGATCAGATGTACTCGAACGCCCGCTCGCTAGCGAACGTGAAGGGAACGTCCGATCGGGTTACAAATTCAACCGCTAGTGTAAATCGCGGAACCTTGGGTCCGATTGCAAGCACTACCTAAAGCGATATCGCCTTCCATAAAACGCGTTCCATGCACAATTGGGTGGACCGATATCAAGTGGATAAGCCGAGAAGCCCAGCACCGCCCCGAAGAATCCACTTGACACAGAGTACTCTACATTATAGAGTCCTCTGTGTAAGATGATTCGTGGCCTGTAGACACTGACCCGCAAAGGAGAATTTCGATGAACGCTGAAAACCGGGAACTAAACGAACGGCTTGTGCTGATTGAAAACATGCTTACCGAAGGCCGCAGGACAACTGCGCACTGGAGTTGGACAAGCGTGTTGTGGGGTGTCACCTACTTCGTTGCGATGATCTGGTCGGCATGGGGGCCGCACGGGGCGATTGCGTGGCCGGTGTGCGTGGCGGCGGGGCTCATTCTAACGGTGGCCGGAATGTCGGGGAGCCGGAAACACGAAAAGCAACCAGGGACCACACTGGGCCGCGCCATCGGGTCCATCTGGATGGGACTTGGCATCTCGATGGTGCTCCTGTTCCCGGCGTTAGGCCTTTCGGGCCGCCTGGGCGACGTGCACCTGTTCATTTCGGTGGTATCGGCCTTCATAGGGATGGCGTACGGCGCCTGCGGCCTCATGCTTCGCTGGAAGGCGCAACTGGCTT
>JANXQR010000856.1 GCA_025353435.1 Acidobacteriota bacterium
CAGCCGGCAAACCCGCATTATTGGTGCCATTTGCTGCCGCTGCCGACGACCACCAAAAGCGCAATGCCGAGGAGATGGTGCGTGCCGGCGCTGCCATCCTGCTCAATGAATGGGACCTGGATACGCCCAGTCGGCTCCTGCAAGCCCTGGTCGAGCTTCTCGGTTCGCCCCAGAAACTTGCTTCAATGTCCGCCGCCGCCCGCACCCAGGCACATCCCGATGCCGCTGAGCGCATCGCCAACCGCCTTGTCACCCTCTCCGGCCGAAGCCCCAAGGACGCCGCACAGTTGACCAGCTTCTAAGTCGTTACCCTCACGAGCTTTCACGACACAAAAATGCCCGCCTGCCGAAGCAGACGGGCATCATTATTTCGAGAAGGTGCGGGGTTACCTGTGCCCTCCGCCGCCATGAGATCCACCACCGCCGTGACCGCCACCACCACTATATCCCCCGCCGTGGCCGCCACCGCCGCTGAATCCGCCGCCGTGACTGCCTCCACCGCTATATCCACCCCCGTGGCCGCCACCATATCCACCGGGGCGAGCTACCGGATAGCCCCCCGATCGGCCGCCACCGTTATAGCCACCGCGGTACCCGTATCCGTGGTGCTCGCCGCCGTACCCGCCACGATAACCATACCCCGCATATCCGTATCCACCCCGATAGCCCCAACCATGGCCCCACCCCCTTCGATACCAGGGGCCCGCGCCAATGAAGATTCCCCCCGCGAACCAGTCAGGACCGTAATATCCGTAAGGCGAACAGGAATATGGGTAGTAGGCATAGTAGCCGTATTCGCAAACCGGTGGGCCGTATTCCATTGGCGGCGCTACCATCACCGGGCCAATTCCTACACCAACCGATATCTGTGCGTCGGCCTTCATCGTGAAGGGAACTACCAGAAGCGCTGTCAACATTACAAGGCGCAAACTCCGCATAACTGCCTCCCTGTGCTGTCCTCTCCGGCTTACCCGGACCCGGCCTCGGCGAACTCCGCTTGCAAGTCCGTTCCAATTACTTCAGCACCACCGGCCTGAGGCACCGCCCCTTCCGGCTTCCACTCATTAAAACAACAACCGGACAAAAAAGTTGCGGTCGCCGCGCCGCATCATCTGGCCAGCACCGCACTGCGGGCTCGCCCTCCCACATCATTCCCAGAATCAACCAGAACGGCCTCTCCCGGTTAGAAGAGGCCGTCCGTTGTCCGCAGGTTGGACTTGCTTATTTAGCGGCGGTCATGGTCTCCGCGCCCTTCGTGATCCCGGAAATGATCGCCGCGGTCCCCGCCCCGATCCCGATCCCAGCCACGGTCACGGTCCCAGCCACCATCCCGATCCCATCCACGATCCCTGTCGCGGTAAACTCGCGCATAATCATCGCGGTCAAAGTCACGCCGTACGCCAACAAAGTTCCAACGCCCCGGCACCCAGTACCCGCCGTCGTAGTAGCCGCCTGCCCAAACATATCCCGGCCCGGGGCATTGAGGAGCGTAGGCTGCTGGTCCGCCGTGCACATACACTGCGAACTGGGCGGCGTGAGCAGTGGTCGTTCCCAGTCCCAAAGCTCCTGCCATGACTGCTGCGCTCAACATCCATTTGCCTAGGTTCTTCATAACTCCTCCAACCTTCGCCCGCGTGCCATGGGCCCTTCCGGCTACTGCTTTGAGGCTTGGTTCCTGCTGCCTCAATGTTGCCGGTTATGTCATGTCTAAACACCCCCTGCGCTGATTGTTGCGGCCTCCGCGCGAAAATAAATGCGCGCAACTTTTCGCAAATACCGTGTCTATGCGCGCCTCAATTCCATCAAAGGGATGAGGCAAAACGCGCTATTCTGAAGGTCGCTCACATGTCGATCCTCAGTTCACTTCTCATCGCCATTTCACTCTTCGCGCCGCAAACCAACCCTCCGCAAAAGGAGCGTCCCATGCATCATGCCCACGGCACATTCACCGTCGACGTCCGTCCCATTTCACCCGCGCCCGCTGAAGGCGTGAGCCGCTATTCCCTCGACAAGCAAATCCAAGGCGATCTCGAAGCCACGACCAAAGGCGAGATGCTCGGCGGCGGCGATCCCAAGCAAGGCACAGCGGGCTATGTCGCAATGGAAATGGTGACGGGGACTCTCAGCGGCAAGCATGGCAGCTTCGCCCTGCAGCACTCCGGCACCATGGATCAAGATGGCCCGAAAATGACCGTGATCGTCGTCCCTGGCTCCGGCACCGGTGAGTTGAAAGGCATCGCAGGCACCTTCATCATTCACATTGACAAGAGCGGGCACTCCTACGACTTCGACTACTCACTGCCAGACTAATCCGCAAGCCTGAAACCCGCATGACGAGCAGGCGCCGGTGTTAGAGTTGATGCTTACTATCCATGTTTGCAACCTCGCAGCACGCACACTTCATCGGTATCGGCGGGATCGGCATGAGCGGCATTGCCGAAATTCTGCTTAATCAAAACATGAAGGTTTCGGGTTCCGATTTGCGCCGAACGCCGGTCACGGAGCGGCTCGCGCAACTCGGCGCCATCGTGTATGAAGGCCACGAAGCAAGCCACGTCGCAGGCGCAACAGTCGTCGTCACCAGCTCTGCCGTGCACGCCGACAATCCTGAAGTGCTCGAAGCCCGCGCCCGCAAAATCCCCGTCATCCAGAGAGCTGAAATGCTCGCCGAACTCATGCGCCTCAAGTACGGCATTGCCATTGCGGGCATGCACGGCAAAACCACCACCACATCCATGGTGGCCAGCGTTCTCAGCGCAGGCGGCCTCGATCCTACGGTCGTCGTAGGCGGCCGCGTCGATGCCATGGGTTCCAATGCGCGCCTTGGCACCACCCAATACCTCGTCGCTGAAGCCGACGAGAGCGATCGCTCCTTCCTCAAGCTCTCTCCCATCCTCGCCGTCGTAACCAATCTCGATCGCGAACACATGGACTGCTACACCGACATGCAGGACGTGGAGCGCGCCTTCCTCGCCTTCATGGACAAGGTGCCCTTCTACGGCGCAGTCACCGCCTGCATCGACAACCCGCAGCTCGCCGCCATCCTGCCCAACGCGCAGCGCCGCGTGTTTACCTACGGCGTCACGAAGGGGGCTGACTACAAGCTCGAGCCGCTCGCAGGCGACGCCAACAGCCTCTCGCACTTTCAGGTCAGAACAGCCACAGCGACGCTCGGCCCCTTCGCGCTCCACGTGCCCGGCCGCCACAACGTGCTCAACGCCACCGCGGCCGTGGCCATCGCGCACCAACTCCAGGTAGCTCCTGAGAAGATCGCCGAAGGCCTCAATAATTTCCGTGGCGTAGATCGCCGCTTTCAACTTCGGGGCACCGCACGTGGCATCGCTGTCGTCGACGACTACGGCCATCATCCCACCGAGATTCGCGCCACCCTCTCCGCAGCGCGCGAGTGCGGTTACAAGCGCATTCACGTCATCTTTCAGCCGCACCGTTACACGCGCACTCGCGACCTGCTCGAGGAATTTGCCGGCGCTTTCATTGACTGCGACTCGGTCCTCGTCCTTCCCATATACGCCGCCAGTGAGAGTCCCATCCCCGGTATCAC
>JANXQR010000864.1 GCA_025353435.1 Acidobacteriota bacterium
GGGGCTTTTCAGTTGATCGCTCTTTACCTCTTGTTCTCGTGTAATTCTTGCTCCCATGCTCCAATTGCTCTCGTGTTCACTTATTCACTGTTCACTGTTCACTGTTCACTGAAAAGTGATTCAAATCACGGTGAGCACAAATTCCCCCCTTTTCGGGGTGCAATCGCATGAATCAAATCACGTTACCCGTTTTTATTTTGCGTTTGTGTGCGTCCCTAAGGGAAATAACGCGCAAACTAGCCGCCGGCAATTGCCCCGATAACTAGCAGCGGCTCGCGGCCATCCACTACGGCGTCGGGGAGCGGCTTGTCCATCGGATCCATGGACAGGTCTTCCTGGCACGCAAAAAAACGAAGAAAAGCGCGCCGCTTCAAAGTGTCGTGGTCGCGAATGGTTCCACGCAGCATCGGAAACTGATTTTCAAGCACGTCCAGAACCGCGGCAATCGAAACTGGGGCTGGAACTTCAAGCGTGATTTCGTTCCCCACCTGCGCAAGATTGCGCAGGTGGTAAGGCAATTGAACGCGAATCATGCCAGCGTCTGGACCTCAACAGAAAGGACCGAAGGAAGATTCTCGACAATCGGCTGCCACGTGTCGCCGCCATTCGGCGAAACGTAAACCTGGCCGCCGGTGGTGCCAAAGTAAATCCCGCAATCGTCCAGCCTGTCGACCGCCATGGCATCGCGGAGAACGTTCACATAGCAGTCCTTCTGGGGCAGTCCGTTAGTGAGCGCTTCCCACTCGTTGCCGCCTGAACGGCTGCGGAAGACTTGCAGCGCTCCGTCGATGGGAAAATGCTCGGAGTCGCTCTTGATCGGCACCACGTAAACCGTTTCCGGCTCGTGAGCGTGGACGTCGATGCAGAAGCCGAAGTCGGTGGGCAGGTTGCCGCTGATCTTGGTCCAGTTGTCGCCGGCGTCGTCGGTGCGCATCACGTCCCAATGCTTCTGCATGAAGAGAGTGTCGGGCTTCGACGGATGCAACGCGATGCGGTGAACGCAATGCCCAGTCTCCGCGTTTGGATCGGGAATGTACTTCGATTGGAGGCCCTTGTTGATGGGCTTCCATGACTTTCCAGCGTCGTCGGTGCGGAAGGCTCCGGCTGCGGAGATGGCGACAAACATGCGGTCGGTATTCAAGGGATCAATGACGATGGTGTGCAAACACATTCCGCCGGCGCCGGGCTGCCAGGCGGGCCCTGTGGAGTGGCCGCGCAGGCCGGAAAGCTCCTGCCAGTTCTCGCCACCATCGGTGGACTTGAAGATGGCCGCGTCCTCAACTCCGGCAAAGACGGTGTCAGGGTTTTTGAGGCAGGGCTCGAGGTGCCACACGCGCTTGAACTCCCAGGGGTGCTGCGAGCCGTCGTAAAACAGGTGGGTGGTAAGGGGCTTGCCGGTTTCGGGCGACTCGTCGTAGATGAACTTGTTGGGCGCGGCCTGGGGTGGTCCGGCGGCGGGTTTATATCCAGCGGGTACGCCGGGCTGGTGCCATGTTTTGCCGCCGTCGTCGGAGCGCTGAAGGACCTGTCCAAACCAGCCGCTGGTCTGCGAGGCATAGATGCGGTTTGGATCAACGGCGGAGCCTTTGAGGTGGTAGATCTCCCAGCCGGCGAAGTGGGGGCCGGATACGTCCCACTTTTCGCGCTTGCCGTCAGAGGTGAGGATGAATGCGCCTTTGTGCGTGCCGACCAGAACTCGTACCGAACTCATGATTGCCTCCTCGCGCAGCCGTGGGGTGTGTCGCATTCGGCCCGCGATGTTTGATTGGAAAATCCGCGTGGACATTGTTGCCGATTGGATTCGATCGGGCAAGTCCGATTGTTGCGAGACGGACCGGCTGGAAACCGCCGTCCTTACTAACCTTGCGGGATTTTAGTTGATATCAACCTAACCACGCAACTTCGATTTCTAAGAGGGCGCGCTGGGGGCGCGGCTATAATTCGCGTGCTTGGCGATGGCCGAGAAATCCCATCGAAAAGTGAATGAGGAGGGTGCGATGAAATCGATTCTGAGTTGGACTGTGCTTCCAGGCGCAACGCGGGAGGCGGTGGACAGGTTCCTTTCCACAGGGGCACCGGCGGAGGAGGGCGTGACGTTGCTGGGACGCTGGCACCGGACGGACGGCGGTGGTGGATTCGCGCTGTTTGAGAGCGACAGGCCGGAGCAGTTGTATCGAGGGGCAATGCGGTGGGCCGACGTATTGAAGTTCGAATCGCATTTGGTGATTGAAGACGCACTGGCGGGGCCGGTTGTGGCGGACATATTCAAGAAGTAGGCCGGTGGCGATGGATCGAGTGCAGCGAGTCGACAAGAAGTTCGAATCAACCAGCGGGTCCAGAATCGCCCGCGTCATTCTTTATGTGAAGGATGTCGCGGGCGTTGCCGCGTTTTATGAGCGGCATTTTGGGTTGCGGCGGCTGGCGAGGGGGTCGGCGGGGAATTCGATTCAGATTTCGAATCGGGGAATGACGAGCGGATAATTGGCGGGTTATTGGAGACGCGGGTTATTGGAGATATGGATATGAGCGAAAGTGCTGCGACGCGCCGGTTTTGCCTATTGAGTGGACTCTCGGCCATAACGGGTGTGGCGATGTTGGTTGTTTCATTCACCATTAATGCCGGCCCCCCGCAAGGAGCAGGGAGTGCGGAGTTGGCCAGGTTCGCGCATGACTCCTATGCCTCGATCCTGTGGTGCGCTTGGCTGCACAGCACCTCTATTTCATTGTGGCGGCGCCGGCCCTATTTCTTCCGCTGGGGATTGTGCTTCTGCGATCGCGCGTGCTTCCTCGTGCGTTCGGAATTCTGGCTCTGCTGCTCGGGGTGGGCTTTGGCGTGGTCGGCATGGCGTCGCTGCTGACACTCACCTTGCCGGCGTCGATCACTGCGCTGGGCAGCCTGCAGGCGGTGTGGTGGCTTTCCGCGGGGATTGCGCTGATGGTGCGAAGCGGGAAGGTTGCTGCCTTTGGGGCCGAACCTCCTCATTTTCATCCGTGATGGGCCTCGGTTCAACCCCGGTCCCCAAAAGCGAGGGACCGGGGGCACCCTCATTGGGGTGGGACTAAAGGATGAGATCGGTGCCATCCGCCAGCAAGAAGCTGGCCGAGCTTTGAGGGCGTGCACGTGAACGCGGAACAATGTAGATACATTCACGAATTGCAGGTGATGAGCCATGCGAGCAAAAGTGCAGAAGTGGAGCAATAGCCTGGCCGTCCGCATTCCGATGTCGGTTGCGGAGGAAGCCAATCTGAGAGTTGGAGACGTAATCGAGATCGAAGTGGCCGAGGAAGGCTTGGTGCAAGTGCTCCGGGTCGGGAAAATGCCGACGCTGGCTCAACTCGTCTCCCAGATCA
>JANXQR010000001.1 GCA_025353435.1 Acidobacteriota bacterium
ACGTAACGCTGCTTCGCATCCATGGGCCGTTTTTGTTCGGCACAACTGAGAAGCTGATCGAGGCCACCGCCAATATTGAAGCGTTCACTCCGGTGGTCATCCTGCGCCTGCGCAACATGACGGCCATCGACGCCACCGGAATCCACGCTATCGAATCATTCGCAAAGCGTCTCCGCGCTTCCGGCCGCACGCTGCTGCTTTGTGGCGCAATGGAGCAGCCCTCGCGGCTTTTGAGCGCCCCTCGATTTCTTGACCATGTGGGCCGCGAGAACATCATGCCCAACATTCAGACCGCGCTCGATCGTGCAGGGCAAGTTTATGGCGGCGAGGCTCTAACGCAGGCGAGCTAACCCGGAGTTATGGCGATGAAGCGGCCGACAACCCCGGAGTCCCAAGTTTGCCTTTATTTCTCTGATTGTGTCTTTGTGATGAATGCCGCCACCCGATCATGCAACTGCTTCAGGCTCTCCTCACGCACATAGACCATGTGGCCCGACTCGTACCAATCGTACTCAATGTTCTTTACCAGCGACTGCGGAATGGGCAGGTGCTTCTCCTCGTACTGCGCCGCGAAGAACGGAGTGGCCAGGTCGTAATACCCGCCATTCACCATCACCTTCAAGCGAGGATTTGTCTTCATCGCCTCGGCCAGGTCGTTGGCCACGTTCACGCTGACGGGATTGTTATTGTGCTTGAAATCCCACTGCGCGCTGCCGAACAGAGCCCCGGGTAGGAATGTTTGCCCCTCTCCGTATTTGAGGTCTTTGCGCACGTAGTCGTTGAAAAGCGAAACGTAGGCCGAGGAGATCGCCGAACTTTGCGGATCGTATTCCGCACCCTCGCTCATGGGATTCAGTGACGGCCCGGAGAATCGAGTATCCAGGCGGCCGGTCGTGAGATTTTGATCGTCCTGCAGGTTCTTCTCAAATTCGCCGCCATTTACGCGTAGGTTGGCTTTGATCCAGTACGCCGTCGGCAGCCCGGTAAACTCATGAAGCTTCTCGGCAACCGATTGCTTCTCTTCAGGTGTGACGTCCGTTCCCAGCGCCAGCGCATGCTGATAGGGTCCCATCGCAAATTCTTCCACGTCCTTCAGGAACGGCTCGAGCGCTGGCGCCTGTTGAGGCAGCTTCTTGTGGTACCAGGCGGACGCCGCATAGGTCGGCAATGCGAGCACGTAGGGAAGATCCACGCCCGGATTCAAACTTGGAAGGTCAATATCCGTGGTGAAGTTGAAAATCTGCGACAACAGAATCACGCCATTGATGTCGAACGACTTTCCATTCTCCAAAATGTCCACCAGCACCGACGAGCGCGTCGTTCCATAGCTCTCGCCGAAGATGAACTTGGGCGAATTCCAGCGGCTGTACTTGGTGATGAAGCGCTGGATGAACCGCGCAAACGCGTTGGCATCCTCGTCGATTCCCCAAAACGCCTTCTCCGGATCCTTGCCAGGCAGCCGCCCGAATCCCGTTCCCGGCATGTCAATGAACACAAGATCGCTCACGTCCAAAAGTGACTCGGGATTATCCGTAAGCTTGTAAGGCGCCGCCGGCAGGTGCTGATCGCCGTCAGTTACTACGTGCTTCGGTCCAAGCGATCCCATGTGCAGCCAAACCGTCGAGCTGCCCGGACCGCCGTTATAGAAAAACGTGATGGGTCGATCCTCTGCCTTCGCATCTTTCTTGAAGTAAGCAAAATAAGACATCCGCGCCGTCGGCTGAGCGTCCTTCGGCTCCTTAGGCTCATCCATCGAAAGCTGGCTTCCAGGCTCCGGTTTACCGTCCAATCCAAGCTGGGCATCCTGCGCGTCAGTGCCACCTACCGTGATGGTGCCGGCAATCGCGTTGTACAGAATGTGCTGCCCACCCACGTCCACTGAGCCTTGCGTAGTGATTTCGGTTGCCACAGGCTTTTCGGGGGGCTTCGCGTCGGGCTTGGCTTTTTCGTCATCGGCACGGACAAGGGCAGCCGGTGCAATGCAGGCGAGGGCAAACAGGGCCAAAGTCAATCGAGCGCAGTGTCGCATCGGGAATCTCCAGGGTTTGAATAGATTTGAGGGGAACCGCGATCCTCAGTATAGGGCTCGCGTCAGACGCAGCGCGATGCCGTTGTCAAACTCAGGCGTCTTCAGAGTGGATTCCATCCCATCGCTGTGCAGCTTCGTCACATTCTTGGTCTCGCCGGTTGAAGTATCGAGCCATTCGACCTGATAGTTGCCCGCAGGCAGGCGTAACGTCAGTTGGCCTGGCCCCTTGCCATCCAGTTAGGCCGCATAAATGCCACGTGAGTTCGAAAGCGCATGTGCCGACAGGCCGTCCACGTGCGTCACAACCTGACTATCGGGGGTCATCTCCTCGAGTGGCAACGCAGCGAGAAAGCGCTGCAGAATGCCAAGCTGCTTTCTCAGACCAGGGCTCCCACCGCCGGGTCCATTTGGCGCAACATCCGTCCCGTCTTCATAGTCGACAGTGAACGAATAATCAAGGCTGTCGAATGTACTTCCGCCCGCCAACATAAAGTTCCGAGCCTGCCGCCGATATGCGTCGTCGTTCCGTCCCAGGAACCCGGTCTCGTCGTAGGCGATCGCGTTGCCCAGGCCGTAGTTCAGCGTTACCGCCTCAGGATAAGCGTAATGAAAGTTGACGATACTGACGCCGTCGATAAGCTTACGCACCGACGCACGGAAGTTCGAGTAATTTTGTGCAATCAGGTGTCGATGCGGACGGCCCGCTTCTTCGCCCGCGATCCATTGGCACACGCGCGTCTGCCAGGCAATTGACTCCTCGTCGGCAACCTCAATCGAGTTGGGATACTGATTGCGCACAGGTTTCGGTAGATACGGATTGACAATATCCGTAAGTGCAGGATGGTCCGACCACGGCTCATTCTGGATTTCGAAGATTACATTCGGAAACGCATCGGCCTCGTGCACCAACTTGCGCACATAGCGCTCTTGCAGCGCGAGCACATTCCCATTCTCAAGCGTGTTGACCGTCTTGAGATCAATCGCTGCGGTGGTGTGGTTTATATTGTTCGCCGCGTTGAATGGGCTCACGGCCCACTGCACGTCTCCATACTGCGATGAGAACAGAGTAATCTCGACGATCACGCCATCATGGTCGGCCTCGCCGAGAAAATCGTGCAGGCGCTCGAAGTATTCGGGATTCCACTTTTCGAGGTCAAACTTGTTGCCGCCGCCCGCGTACCCCGGTTCCGTGCTCCGCGCCCAAGGCAAGACCAACCGCCCGCTAGCCGGCGCGAGTGTGTTGCGCTGAATGCCGAAGGAGGTGTGCGGCACCTCGACATAGCTGCCGCCAAACAGACGCGTGTAGTTCAGTCCATCGCTTTGCAGCGCAGCAAGGTACTTGCGGAAGTTGAAATCCGCGTTGATCACCGAGCCATAGTGCTCGCCGCTGGTGACCAGCGCGATCGCTTTTCCGTGGAAGAGAAAGTAGTGCGGATTCTTGGGATCGAGTCGGATCAGTTCGGTGCTTTGTTGCGCTCCAAGAGAGTAAGGGAGTGCACCCAGAGCAATCGCCAGTACCGCGAATTTCATGCGTAATACTCTACCGTGCGACGCGCACAACCGGCTGAGCACTGTGCACTTACCAAGCATCATTGATTCTGCGGCTTGTCGAACGGCTGCTTGTCAGTGATCCGCGGCCGGTTTTCAGCCTGCAGTTCCTTGCTCACTCGCTCTACTTCGCGGAACACGCGCATCAGATTTCCACCCAGAATCTTACGGCAATCGTCAGCCGAGTAGCCTCGCTCCAAAAGCGCCGCCGTGATCTTAGGCAGATCGGCGGCCGAATCCATCCCCGCAGGCAACTGCCCACTTACACCGTCGAAATCCGAGCCAAGCCCCACGTGATCTACTCCCCCAACCTTGGCAATGTGGTCAATATGATCGACGAGCAGCGACAACGGCGGACGTGGAATGCGATCGGCAAACTGCTGCTGCAATTTCGAGATTTCCTCGTAAGTAACTTCCTTGCCCTCGGCTTTTGCTTTGTCCTTGAACTCCTGGACAGCCTTGTCCACCTCAGCCTTTTGCGCCACTTGTGCCGCGCGATACTCGGGCGAGAGAAATCCGGAGTAGAAATTCACCTGCACTACGCCGTCGTGGAGCGCAACCTGGCGGATCATATCGTCTGTCATATTGCGGGGCACGTCGTTCAGCGCTCGCGCCGAGGAGTGCGATGCGATCACCGGTGCCCGCGAAATGATTAGCGTTCGGAAGAAGGTGTGATCGGAGACGTGGGATATATCGATCATCATGCCCAGCCGGTTCATTTCATACACCACATCTTTGCCGAAGTCCGTCAGGCCGTCCTTGGTGTGCGGAATAGATGTGTCATTGATGTCGCCGGAACTATCGGCCCAGTCTGTCGAGTTCGACCACGTCAAGGTCATGTAGCGCACGCCCAGCGCGTAATACTGGCGCAGCAGGGCGAGCGAATTCTCAATGGAGTGGCCGCCCTCGATACCCATCAGCACGGCTAACTTGTGCTCTCGATGCGCCGCCTCAATGCCCTCTGGCGTCGCAACGAACATCATCTGATCGGGATGCTTCGCCACTTGCTGCTTCACCGCGTCAATCAGCACCATCGTGCGCCGCGCGTACTGCCCCTTATAGAGCGCCGGCTCAACCCAGATGGACATGAACTCCGCGCCCAGGTTGCCCTTCTTGGCAGATTCCAGGTTGAGATTGCCGCCGTTGAGCGGATCGCCCATGTCGAAGCTTTCGTCGACGAAGCGCTGCGGTGTGTCGGCATGCGTGTCAATCACAAGTGCAGAACGGTGAACGGCGTCGGATGAGATTTTCTGGGTCATTTTTGGGGACGTCTTGGGATCGGTTGTTTTCGTGGCCTGGCCCAACAGCGGGCCGGGAACAACAACAAGCAGAAAAGCAATCAGGACGCGGTTGCGCATAGGCTTGGAAAGAGTATAGACGCACGCGCGCGAAACTCAATTCCCGTTTCGCTTGGGGCTTTCCATAAACTCAAGGTCATCGCTATTTCAGCCCCAGCGCATGCACGTAGCCCTCGTTGACCCGCTCGCTCGAATACTTCACCCTGCTGAGCAAATCATCGAATATTGCCTGCGCATCTTCCGGCGAAGGCCGCGCCACAATGCGTTTTTCGGCGTTCGCGGTGCCGGCGGGCATTGCTGCCAGGGTAACGACCAAATCCCAGTGTGCCGGCCGATCAAACGTGACCACGCTTGAAGTCGCATCCATCTTTTTGTACGGCCAGAAGCACCACCCCACGTGGTTGTCTTCAAGGGTTTTTGTAAACGTCGCAACCCATTCGTCCTTGTTCTCGCCCGATTCGCCCAACCAGATAGGCACATGATATTTGTCCCGAAAGTCGAGATATTCACGGATTACGATCGCGTCGGGGGCTGTCCAGTATTTGTGGAATGTGTACATCGCGTTCGAGTCGTACGGCGGCCCAAAAACCGCGAAGTTGCTGTCCCAAATCGCGCCGCCTAGGATCAAAACGTGATTGTGATCTACCTGGCGGATGGCCGTGCTGATCTTCCGATAGAGAGGTTCGAGGTCCTTGTCGTAACGTCGCAATTGAGCAAAATGTGGGATCGGCTCATTCAGCAAGTCGTAGCCGAGGACGATTGGCTCCTGGCTGTAGCGCTTGGCAATTCGCCTCCAGATGTTGATGGTCTGCTTCTGCGCCTCAGGACTTGAATAAAGCCACGGATACCCGCCACTGTCGTCGATATTGGTGCCCGTCTGCCCACCCGGAGCGCAGTGCAGGTCGATGATCACGTAAATTCCATCTTTGCGGGCCCATCCGACGAGGCGATCCAGCAGGCGGAAACCATCGGCATTATCGCTGTCGAAAAACTTCCAGTGAATCGGCACACGGACGGAGTTGAAGCCCATCAGCTTGAGCCGATCGAGGTCGGATTCGGTGATGTAGGATTCGCGCCACGTTTGCCAGAACGCTTCCGCCTTCTCCGGACCAATCAGTTCTTCAGTCAGCTCGTCGATCTCTCGCGGAGACTGCGCGCCGCCCTCGAAGTGAAACATGTAGCCTTCCGGCTCGAACCAGTTTCCGAGGTTGATGCCCCTCAACAGCAACGGCTTTCCCGAGCCATCTACCAGATCAGGCCCGGCCGTATGAACGAAACCTCGTTGGGCATTAAGCCCCTGGAAGGCGAAGGGAATTAGTAGCAGGCATTCAAGGCGAAATTTCAGGCTGGGCATGGCGAGCCGAGTATACATCCGCAGCCAGGGCAAATCGGTTAAAGGATTCTCGATCAAAAGCAAAAGGCGCAGCTGATCCGCGCCCCCCAATGGTAAATGCCTGAAATGGCCGTCTAGTTCTTTCGCGTCCGTGCAGTTCTCTTATGAGCCGCCGAAGCGTGATGCCTGGTGTATGCCGCTTTCCGCACCGTGGAATGCCCCTTGCGCACCCGTGCCGGATGCAGGATAGCTCCGATGCGGTGCTCCGCGCGGGCTGGGTTGTTCATATATCCGGGGTCGAGCATGGCGATTACCGCCGTTGCCCGCGCCCGATAGAGCCGCGCCCACTGGCTCTGCACCAGGCTCATCTGCACGCTGCGCCAATAAGCTGCATCGGCTTTGGCCACTGTTTCAGCCTCCGCCGCACTCTCACTGCCACGGTTAATCAGGTCAAGAAACGTGCTGAACTCACCGAGGTTCACGCCCATCTGGTAGACAAGCTGGGTCATGGCCATCTGCTGGCTGGCGCTCAGTCGGTCAAAGTTCCGGCAATATGCCTTGGCATTGTAGATCGATTGAATAATGCCCACCCGGAGCAGGGCATTCGCATCCTCGTCCGTGATTTGCGGTTCCAGACTAAAGATCTGACGACGGAAGCCCTTCTTGTCCCATGTTGTCAGTCGTTCCGTGAACTCGCCCAGTATGTGGTCCAGCTTTGCCGGATCGAGCCCCGCCGCCTGCCATAGTTCGGCCGATGAGGGCTCCAGGAACGGGTGCGGATTTAGCGGGTCTCGCTGCGGATGCGCGCGGGCTGGCAAGTCAAGGCTCAACCCTGCGCCGATCAGTGGCTGCGCTGTCTTCGGGTCAGGGTAAGCAGCAAGCACCCAACCTTCATGGCGCTTGTCACGCAAAATGTCCATCAATCGCGAAACGTCGAACTTTGCATCAGAGTGTTTGAAACTCAGCAGCGTCTCCACAGCGGGTGACAGAAAAGGCTGATCGCTGCTCACCGGGACAGCGGCGGTCTGGGAGTCGGTCGACGAAGTGTTGGGAGCACCCGGCGCGGCAGATACCGTAGCGGGTACCTGAATCGGAGGCAATGGCTGATCTTGCCCGTAAGCGGCTGATCCGCCGGTGAGAGCCCCCACGGCGCCAATAATTGCAGCGAAATATCTATAAGATCTGTTCTTCACGTTTCTGGAAACCCCGACTTGAAAAGACTGTTGTTATCACCATGCACCAAAAGTTATTCATATTCAATGACCGAAAAGCACTATGCATGAGATTGGTCATCAGCCATTTCTAATCTCACCCCGTTCCCACCTAAACCTCGTTCGCGGCCTCTCTTCAAAGGCCGCCCACTCAGCCGTATTCTGATCCGTATGAAGCCCCGCCTTCTTTGGCTTGCCGCAATGACCATACTGAGCACCCTGCAAGCCGCCGCTCAGCCGGGGCCCACTCAGGCAAGGCCCGCCCAGGAAGGCTCTGCGGCCCGCGCCCGCGAACTGATCGACCAGCTTCACCTGTCTGTATTGCCGCGCGAATCCGGCTACCTGGGTCTGATTGGCCAATCGGCGCAAACCATGCAGGTGGAGGGACATGCCCTCGCGGTGCAGAGCCAGGTCTACTACATGCTCACTTCCGACCGCTCGATCAACTATCTGCACTGGCTTGCTCCCGACGATACCCACATCCTCATCGAAGGAGGTCCGGTCGACTACTTCATCTTTCACCCCGACGGCAAAGTGGAAAAGTTCGTTTTGGGTCGCAACATCGCCGCTGGCCAGCGTCCCGTCGTCGCCGTACCCGGCGGCTGCTGGAAAGCCTTGCGTCTCCACGAAGGTGCCAACTACGCGCTGATGGCAAACGCCCTTTCCCCGGAGTTCACGCCAGACCGAGTCCGCATCGGCGAAGGCGAGGCCTGGGTGAAGCGATATACCGGCGCTGCCCCCTGGGCCACTCCCAAATTTCTTCGTGCGATGATCGGACCGAATTGGAAACCCTGAGACCTTAAGGCGCGGAAATCCGACCGCAAGGGGAACCGAAGATTCGGACCTGTTTTCCTCGCCGGCGGACGGAAACGCACTACCCGCCAAGCGACTAAAATCAAGTCAGACCATGCCGGAATTCACCCACCTCCATCTCCACACCGAATACTCGCTCCTCGACGGCGCCTGCGACATCAACAAGCTCATTGACCGTGTCGCCGCTCTGGGCCAGAAGTCCGTGGCTATGACCGACCACGGCAATATCTACGGGGCGGTCCACTTTTTCAACGCGGCCAAAGAGAAGGGCATCAAGCCCATCCTCGGCTGCGAACTCTACGTGTGCAAGAACGAGGACCACCGCGCCCCCGCCCAAGGTGACGACTACAATCACCTGCTGGTACTCGCGGAAAACGAGGAGGGCTATCGCAACCTGATCCGCATAACGTCCGAGGCGTCGCTCCACGGCTTCTACCGCAAACCCCGCGTCAGCAAAGCCTACCTCGCCCAACACTCTAAGGGCCTTATCGCTAGCTCCGGCTGCCTCTCCGGCGAACTCTGCGAAGTGCTCTCGGACGGCAATTACGAGAAAGCAAAGGCCGTTGCGCTCCAGTACCAGGACATCTTCGGCCGGGGCAACTTCTATCTCGAAATTCAGGACCAGGGCCTGGAAGCCGAGCGCAAGATTCAGAACGATCTCTTCCGTCTCGAGAAAGAACTCGACATCCCCCTCATCGCCACAAATGATTCGCACTACCTCTGCGGCGAAGACTCCCACGCACACGATGTCATGCTCTGCGTGCAAACCGGAGCCAAGATCCACGACAAGGACCGTTTCAAGTTCGACTCCGACCAGTTCTTCGTGAAGAGCGCGGACGAAATGGCGCGCCTCTTTCCGGACTCGCCCAGCGTTCTCGCCCGCACCATGGAAATCGCGGAGCGCTGCAACTTCAAGCTGCATCCGGTCGAAAATCCATTCCCGGAATTTGCCGTCCCACCCGGCCACACTATCGACAGCTACTTTGAAGAGATTTGCCGCGAAGGCTTCAAGAAGCGCCTCGATACCGCCATCCATCACCTCGAAGCCCGCGGCCAGCTCCGCAACCCCATTCACGCATACGAAGCCCGTCTGAGCTACGAAATCGGCATCATCCGCCAGATGAAGTACCCGGGCTACTTCCTCATCGTGTGGGACTTTATCAAATACGCGCGCGACCACCAAATCCCCGTCGGCCCGGGCCGTGGTTCGGGCGCTGGTTCGCTGGTGGCTTATTGCATGGAGATCACCAACATCGATCCCATGCAGAACGTTCTCCTCTTCGAGCGCTTCCTCAATCCCGAACGCGTGTCCATGCCCGATATCGACGTGGACTTCTGCATGAACCGCCGCGGTGAAGTGATCGAATATGTCACCCGCAAGTACGGCCGCGAACAGGTCGCGCAGATCATCACCTTCAACACGATGGCCGCCAAGGCTGCCATCAAGGATTGCGGCCGCGCCCTCGACATGCCCTATGGCGAGGTCGATCGCATCGCCAAACTCATCCCCGCCACCGTTGGCATGACCATCGACAGGGCGCTCGAAGATGTACCCGACCTGCGCAAGATCTACGACAGCGAAGCGCAAATCCGCGAGCTCATCGACACCGCCAAGAAGCTCGAAGGCCTCGTCCGCGGCTCGGGCGTGCACGCCTCGGCGGTTGTCATCGCGCCGCGCCCGCTCACTGAACTCGTCCCCGTCGCCAAGACCAAAAACGATGAAATCGTGACTGCCTACGACATGGTCGCGATCGACAAAATGGGCCTGCTCAAAATGGACTTCCTCGGTCTCACCACGCTCACGGTGATCGACGAATGTCTCAAGCTCATCGAACGCAATCGCGGCGAAAAAGTGGACATTGAGACGATCCCTCTCGACGACGAGGAGACCTTCAAAAAAATCTTCCACTCCGCGCTCACCGCCGGCGTATTCCAGTTTGAATCAAGCGGCATGCGCGACATGCTGCGCCGCTACAAACCTGACAAACTCGAGGACTTGACCGCTCTCACGGCTCTCTTCCGCCCCGGCCCGATTCAGGGCGGCATGACCGACGATTTCATTGAGCGCAAATGGGGCCGCCGCAAGGTCGAGTACATGCTTCCCGAGCTCGAAGGCATCCTCAAGGAAACGCTCGGCGTCATCGTCTACCAGGAACAGGTAATGCAGATCGCCAACGTGCTCGCCAGTTACTCGCTTGGCGAAGCCGACCTGTTGCGCCGCGCCATGGGCAAAAAGAAGGCTGAAGAGATGGCCAATCAGCGCGATCGCTTTATGAGCGGCGCGGCTGCGCTCGGTCATCCCAAGGGCACTGCCGGCGAAATATTTGATCAGATGGAGAAGTTCGCGGGCTACGGCTTCAACAAGTCGCACTCCGCAGCCTACGGCCTCGTTTCTTATCAGACGGCCTATCTCAAGACGCACTATCCCATCGAATTCATGGCTGGCCTGCTCACCTCGGAAACTTCAAAGCCTGAGAATGTCGTGAAATACATTGCCGAGTGCAAGGAGATGGGCATCGCCGTCGATCCCCCGGACGTGCAGGTCTCGGGGTCGCAATTCACGCCCCACGGCCAGGTGATCCGCTTCGGCCTGGCTGCGGTCAAGAATGTCGGTGGCAACGCTATCGAGTCAATTCTCAAGGCCCGCCAGGAAGTAGGCGGCCGCTTCTCGAGCCTCTGGCAGTTCTGCGAAAAGGTCGACCTCCGCGTGATGAACAAGCGCGTCCTTGAATCGCTCATCAAGGCAGGCGCACTCGATTCCCTGGGCAAGCGCGCCGCACTTTTTGGATCAGTCGACAAGGCAATGGAACGCGCACAGAAATCACAGAAAGATGCAGAACACGGCCAGCATGGCTTGTTCGGCCTCTTCGATGAAGCCCCCGCGCCTGGCAACAAAGTTGATGACCTTCCGCGCGTTGCCGATTGGGATGAAACCACTCGCCTCAACAACGAGAAGGACGTCCTCGGCTTCTTCGTCTCCGGCCACCCACTCGATAAATATGCAGAAAAAATCCGCAACCTTATCGGTGTCATCTCGGTTGCCGAAGCGCTCGAACGCAAACCGCCCGAGCGCACCTGGGGCCGTCAATCCGATCCCGCCGATGAACTCCAGGTTGCCGGCCTGATGCTCGGCCTACGCGTCCAGAAAAGCAAGCGCGACGGCAAGCTCTACGCCATGGGCCAGCTTGAAGACGCCACCGGCAAGATCGACCTCATCTGTTTCGCGCGCGACTATGAGCGCCTCTCCGAGCAACTCAAAATAGAGGCCCCTGTGCTCATTCGGGGGGTGCTGATGGGCGAAGAAGATGCCGCGCCGAAGATCTCAATCGGCGGCATCCAGGCGCTCGATGATGTCAAAGTGAAGCTGCCCAACGGCGTCCGAATCCGCATCAACCTCGACCGCGCCACCGAGGAAATCTTTGCCGCGCTGAAATCAGCCGCCGACGCTGCACCAGGTCCTGGCAAGGTCATGTTGCACCTCGAGCGCAAGGGCGAATTCGCCGTGATCCTCGAACCTGAGCAGATGTCCGTCGCGGCCGACAAAGGCTGGGTAGAACGCGTCGAAGAATTGATCGGGAAGGGAACTGTGCAGCCCGTCGGATGAAGCTTTATCCGGCACCGCGCAGATGAGAGTGCGATGCAATACCGCCAGCTCGGCAACAGCTCGTTACAAGTCTCCGAGCTGAGCTTCGGTACTTGGCTCACAGTCTCCGGTGGCATCGCGCGCGATCAAGCCATCCGCTGTATTCACGCCGCGCTCGACCACGGCATCACGCTCTTCGATACAGCCAACCAATACGGCGCTGGGAAAGCAGAGCGCATCCTCGGCGAAGGGCTGCGAGCCTTTCCTCGCGACCGTTACCTCATCGCCACAAAGTTGTTCTTTCCCGTTGGCGACGAGCCCGATCGCGGCCTTTCCGCCGCTCAAATCGAGAAGCAGTTGCATCGCTCCCTCGAGCGCCTCGGTACGGACTATATCGATCTCTATCAGTGCCATCGCTTCGATTCCGAAACGCCACTCGAAGAGACGATGGAAGCACTGCATCGCGCTGTCAAATCCGGAAAGGTCCGTGCCATCGGCACGAGTGAATGGACAGCCGGCCAAATCGAATTCGCGGCGCAAATCGCGAAGGCCAACAACCTCACGCCATTCACATCAAATCAGCCGCAATACTCCATCCTCTGGCGCAAACCTGAAGCTCAAGTTTTTGAAGAATGCGCACGCAACGGCATCGGCAACCTAGCTTTTTCGCCGCTGGCCCACGGTGTGCTCACTGGCAAATACGCACCCGGCCAGCCGCCTCCTCCTGGCTCCCGCGCCGCCAGCGAAGAGATGAATGCATTCATGGAGACCGCGGGCCGCCATTATCGTTCCGACTACGTACTCGCCGCGGTCGAGCAACTCAAGCCCATCGCCGCCGACCTCCGACTGACCATGCCGCAACTCGCTCTGGCATGGGTTCTCCGCCGACCAGAAGTGTCATCGGCCATTATCGGCGCATCGCGACCAGAACAGATCGCCGATAACGTGCGTGCTATCGGCGTTACGCTGCCGCAGCGGGCACTTGATTTGATCGATGAGGCTGTGAGCTCAGTCGCCGTTCACGCGTAACGCATTCTTAATTCTGCAAATCATCGCGAACCAGTATCACGCTTAGGAATCGCGGCCCATGCACGCCCTTGATGCGCGTCATTTCAATATCTGCCGTCGCACTCGGTCCCGAAATATAAGTGGCCAGCCGCGGTGGCTCTGCGCACCGCGCAAAGTACTCTGGCAGTGCCTCCACAACCTGGCTCGCATACAGCACGCACAAATGCCAGTCAGGAAGCAAAGTAAGCACGCGCCTGCCCTCAGTCGAAGAGTGGTGCAGCACAATGGTTCCGGATTCTGCAATCCCGCAGAATGAAGTCGTAACCACGCCTTCAGCTTCCTCAATTTGGTCGTGCGAAAGATCGTGGTCAACCCGCCAATCAACGCCCTTCGCAAGCCATCCTTGGGGCAATCCGGCCGGAGCCGCCAGCACGTGCCGCCCGCTACTTGCAATCTGCTGAGCGACAGTCTCATCGAGATTTGACGCAGAACACTCCACTACCTCCGCGTCATATTCGCGCAAACGCTCCACCATCAGTGCGAGCGTCGCTTCCACGTCCATTGATCCGGTCTGCGTATAGTGTCTCGCCAGCCCCAAATAGTCGGTTTGCCTGTCGCTTTTAACAGCGTCCAGTCCTGTGCGAATTCTCTCCAACACCAATTGCCGCGATGCCGTCACTTTGCACTCTCCTTCTCACGCTTCTCCCACCATTCGCGAAAAGTCTCGCTCGGCAATCCCCGCAGATCCCGCGTCATTGTCCAGCGCCCGCCCAGCATCGGCAGCTTGTGAATCCATCCATCTTTCCCCGTGAATAGGCGCATTCCAATGCGCGCCATCCGCTGTGCCGCCCTGAATCGCCCCGCACTCGCAAACACCGCGTTCGCGATCAGCATCCCAAGATAGATCGGGTCGAAAAACCGCCGCTCGCTCTCCCGCTCAATATCCGTAACCTTGGCTCGCAGCTCGATCAATACCTCCGGGATATTGATCTTCACTGGGCAAACGTCGTAACAAGCCCCGCACAGCGAGCTTGCGTAGGGCAATGTCTGCGCGTGCTCCAGCTTCATCAGCTGCGGGGTCAGAATCGCACCAATCGGCCCCGGATATGCCGATCCGTACGCGTGACCACCTGTCTGTCGATAGACCGGGCAGGTGTTCATGCAGGCCCCGCAACGAATGCACTTCAGCGTCTGCCGCTCCTTCTCGCTCCGCAGCATCGCAGACCGTCCGTTGTCCAGCAGCACCACGTGAAAGCGTTGCGGCCCATCGCCCGGCGTAACGCCCGTCCACAGTGACGTGTATGGATTCATGCGTTCGCCGGTGGCCGATCGCGCCAGCACCTGCAGCATCACTTCAAGATCGCGAAAGCGTGGAATTACTTTCTCGATCCCCGCCAGCGTAATCATTGTGCGCGGTAGCGTCAGGCACATGCGTCCGTTGCCTTCCGACTCCACAATCGAAACACCGCCGGTCTCAGCAATCAGAAAATTTGCGCCACCTATCGCTGCCGGCACGCTCAGAAATTTCTTTCGAAGGTAGGTCCGCGCCGCTGCAGTAAGTGCCTGCGGATCGTCCTTCAAGTCTTCCAGTCCCATGCGTCGCGCGAAGATCTCTCGCACCTGGCTGCGATTCACGTGAAGCGCGGGCACCACCACGTGAGAAGGCTCATCATCGCCAAGTTGCAGAATCAGCTCCGCAAGATCGGTCTCGATCGCATGTATCCCGGCGCGCTCCAATGCAGGGTTCAACTGGATCTCCGCCG
>JANXQR010000011.1 GCA_025353435.1 Acidobacteriota bacterium
AGCGCCTTCAGTTCCGCGGCAACGTCGATGGCTCGCTGAGGATCATCGAGGAGTGCACTTTCGGTCAGTTCAATGATCAGACGCTCGAGGCGGAATCCTAGAGACTCGGCGGTACGGGCCACCATTTCCGGAAGCTTGAAATCGCGGAGCTGGATTGGAGAGACGTTGACTGCGATTGCCAACGAACTCTGTGCGAGAGCTTCAACGGCGAATGATTTTTTCAGGATTGTTTGCGTGAGCAAGTCAATCAATCCAGTGCTCTCGGCGACCGGTACGAATTCATCTGGAGGTATGTTTCCAAGAACCGGATGCGACCAGCGCGCAAGGACCTCGAAGCCGGTGATCTGACCGGTTCGCAATTCGACCACCGGCTGAAACGCCGGATAGAGTTCATCGTGATCGAGGGCCGTCCGCAGATCGGATGGATCGAAGTTCATTCAGTCGTGCTCCGCCCCACCGGATACTTTACTCCAATACTGCAAAATAAGTAATCGAGACGAACTTAGTGCTGCTCGGGGGAAGAAAAGCCTTTTACTCAATTAGACTTGGGGACGGACCGGGGAAAAGCAGGGAAGAAGCGCATACTATTTTATCTGCCTAGACTTTTTGAGTGCGCTGCACTGCGCGAACACCGGCAACCCGGCGCAGTCCCAGCACCATGCGATTCAAATGGCGCAGGTCTTCGGCTTCGACCACGAATTCGACGGCGGCCTCGCCTTCCGGACCGCGCTTGGTATCCACGCCGCGGATGTTGGTGTCATCGTCCGAGATGACCGCCGTAAGCTCTTTCAGCATGCCGGCTCGGTCGTCGCAGAATATGGTGATTTTTACGGGATAACGTTGAGAACGGCCCGCGGACGGTTCACCAACGCGGGACCATTCCACGGCGATACGGCGATCACTCTCGTACAAAAGGTTCTGAACGTTGGGGCAGCTTCTTGCGTGAACCGCCACGCCTTTGCCGCGCGTGACGTAGCCGATAATTTCTTCGCCGCGAATGGGATTGCAACATCGCGCGCGATAAACGAGCAGATCGTTCTGGCCCTCAACCTGGAGCGAATCGGAACCGGTGAGGTGCAGCTTGCGGACGGCTTCGGACATGACGCCGTCGATAGTGGCAGGCTTGGTCTCGACGCCGCTATCGGTTTCTTCTTTGTCGGCGTAGCCGGGTGCCAGTTTGCTCAAAATCTGATGGGCGGAATGCTTGCCCTGACCAATTGTCGCAAGCAGGTCGGCAGCCGTGGCGACACCGTATTCATTGGCGATGCGGCCCAGGTCTTGGCCGTCGACCTGGGACATGGGCACCTTGTACTTGCGTGCTTCGCGCTCCAGCAGTTTACGGCCAACGTCCACGGCGCGGCGGCGCGAATCCTCATTGAGCCAGTGCTTGATCTTATTGCGAGCGCGGGGACTCTTGACGAAACTGAGCCAGTCGCGGCTCGGCTTGTGATCCTTCTGCGTGACAATTTCAACGATATCGCCAGTGCGCAGCTTGGTGCGGAGCGGCACCATGCGTCCGTTGACTTTGGCGCCTACGCATGTGTGGCCAACCTCTGTGTGCACCGTGTAGGCGAAGTCAACCGGCGTGCCATCGGCCGCCACCACAACGACCTTTCCCATGGGCGTGAAGGTGTAAACCTCGTCAGGGTAGAGGTCCATCTTCAGGCTGGAGAGGAATTCGTTGGGATCCGTCATCTCCTTCTGCCACTCGACCAGCTGGCGGATCCAATTGAGCCGCTCTTCATCGCGAGCAGTGACAACACCTTCGCCGGCCTTGTACTTCCAGTGCGCGGCAATGCCTTCCTCGGCGATGCGATGCATTTCCTCAGTGCGGATCTGGACCTCGAACTGATGGCCGCCGTCGCCGATCACGGTGGTGTGCAAGGACTGGTAGCGGTTGGCGCGGGGCATGGCAATGAAGTCCTTGATGCGGCCCGGCACCGGACGCCACAACGCGTGAATGAGTCCGAAGACCGCGTAGCAGGCGCCGACATCCGCCGTGATGACGCGGACGGCCAGGAAGTCATACACCTGATCAAATGTGCTCTTGGTGCGCTGGATCTTTTGATAGATGGAGTAGATGCGCTTGATACGCCACTCGACCCGCGCTTCAATGTTGTTCTCGCGCAGCTGCTCTTCAAGAGCGTCTTCCACTCCGCGCAGAAACTGTTCGCCTTCGAGACGGCGCGCCTCGACCGCGTCGGACATACGCTCGTACCCGAGTGGATCGGTATAGCGGAAGGCCAGATCTTCAAGTTCGCCGCGCACTTTTCCCATGCCGAGGCGGTGAGCCAAGGGCGCGTAGATGTCCATGGTTTCGCGGGCGATGGCTTCCTGGCGTTCAGGCTTGAGATGCTCGAGCGTGCGCATGTTGTGCAGGCGATCCGCGAGCTTGATAAGGACAACGCGCACGTCGCTCACCATGGCCAGCAGCATCTTGCGGACATTCTCGGCCTGGCGGTCTTCGCGGTTCGCGAATTGAATCTTGTCGATCTTGGTGACGCCTTCAACAATGTGCGCAACCTGGTCGCCAAAACCAGTCGCGATTTGCTCGCTGGTCGCGGGAGTGTCTTCCACTGCGTCATGGAGCAAGGCCGCTGCGATGGCGGTCGCGTCCAGTTTCATCTCGGCCAGCACTTCGGCGACCTCAAGCGGATGAATAATGTATGGCTCGCCGGAGGCGCGCTTCTGGCCAGAGTGATGCTTGACGCAAAAGTCCCATGCCTTGCGAATCAGCGACAGGTCTTCGTTGGGACGATTGGCGCGAACCTGTAGGAGAAAAGCCTCGAAACGCTCTTCGATTTCAGCCGCTGTAATGGATTTTGGGGTTTCGGCGGCTGGCGCTTGGACAGGTGGCGATCCGCTGTCAACGTGCAGCGGCAAACTCGGTTCCCCAAGCGCAGGGGGGACGCTGGGTGTATCAGCCGGTATCGACTGCCGGACGGTCGCCATACTTTATTATAGGCCGGTCAAGTTTCAAGTGCATCGGCGGAGAATTGCACGAGATATTGGCGATATTGGCGCTTTGATTACATGACATTGCAGCCCATGAAACAACGCGCGCGCGAGCTGCTGGATCGGCATTGGGATTCGGGGCCAGTTTTGATAATTCGATGACCCCGCCTGACGATCATTAAATTCGAGCTAAAATCCATTAAATGTTACAGATATACGGAAGAATCCTAGTCGAATCGACTAGGAATAGTCAGTGTCTTAGGATCTGCTTGTGTGTGTCTACCATCACAGCCGAAGGAACTGGGAGAAGGCGTAGAGTCCCTTTCGGACTAAAGGTTCAGAACTGAGGAATTTATGTTGAAACGCCTTTCACTGTTAGCCATGGTAGCCGGACTCGTCCTGGCCGTTGGTTTTGCAGACCAAACTAAAAATAAGATCATCATCCCCGTTGAAAAAACCAGCCCTTCTGATGGCAAGCAGATGTTCAACAGCTATTGCGCACCGTGCCATGGCGCAGACGGGCGAGGCCATGGACCCGCAGCCCAGGCACTGAAGACGCAACCTGTTGACCTGACTCTACTTGCGCGCATGAATCATGGCAAATATCCCGACACGCACGTCTTATCCGTGCTCCAGTTTGGGGCGGAAATCAAGGCGCACGGATCATCGGAAATGCCGGTCTGGGAGCCGATTCTCAGTAATATGAACGCCACCGACGCACAGGCTAAGCAACTCAGATTAGGCAACTTGAGCCGTTATTTGGAACGGATTCAGGTGAAATAAGGCTGGTTGCCGGTAAGGAGCTGGCATCCGGGACTGCGATCATCCCAAATCGCTCAAAGCTGAGGAGCCCTGGCCGCCTCGCCGGGTCTCATCGGCGTTCTGGCTGGGTTAGAGTGACTCATGGAGCGAGCGAACTTAGCCTCACCTGGGAGCTTATGACCAAGCAGGAGAAACCAAGGCCCGCCGAGAACCAGAAGGCGGCCCCGTATCGCACTGGCCGGCCTGCAACAGCACCTGTGAGGGGCGATCGGCCTTCGCTTCGTGGCGAAGGCGGGAACCCGAAGGCGCGTCGTCCAACCGAACCCGCTCCACTCCGCACGGGCCCCACCACCGTGGGAGCGACCATCAGCCGCAGGGCCGCGGAACGAATTCGCAACGGACACGTCTGGGTCTACGCCTCGGACGTGGAGTCGGTTGTGACGGGCGTTTCTGCCGGAAGCGGCAACATTCCAGGCCTGCTTCCCGTCGCCGATAACCGCGGGTTGCTGCTTGGAACCGCGCTTTACAGTCCCTCGTCCCAGATTGCACTACGGATGATTTCGCTCCAGGCCGTCACCGAGGCTGAGTGGCTGGGACTGATTGCGGAGAGGCTCAGGAAGGCGATTGCACGTCGCCGGGTGCTAATGACCGCGGAGACCGACGCTTGCCGGTTGTGCTTTAGCGAGGCCGATGAATTGCCAGGAATTATTGCCGACAAATACGGCAACCTGGTTGTTCTGCAATTGCTTGCCAAGGGGCTTGATTCGGCGGAGGTGCGATCGACGTGTGCACGAATCCTCAAGGAGGAGTTATCGCCGGAGGCAATCGTCGAACGGCCGGATCCGCGCGTGCGGGAGCTTGAAGGGCTTTCCGCTCCTAACCTGGCTCCCCTTTGGTCAGTTTCCCCGGAAGCGGCCACAGCCAGCACGGCGTTTCGTTTGAACGGACTGGAATTTCAATTTGACGCCAACTCCGGCCAGAAAACAGGGGCCTTTCTCGACCAGCGAGCGAACTATGCGGCAGCGGCGGACTGGGCGAAGCGACTGGGCGCGACTGACCGCGCACTCGACGTCTGCACCTACCAGGGCGGGTTTGCGTTGCATCTTGCGCGGAATTGCCGGCAGGTCACGGGAATTGACGCTTCGCACGCATCGCTCGAAGTGGCTGAACGCAACCTGGCGGCGAATCGCAAGCTGCTCAGTGCGGAGGTCGATTGGATTGAAGCCGACGCATTTGAGCTGCTGCGCGCCTGGTCCGATAGCAAGGAAAGCTTCGACACCATCGTGCTGGATCCGCCCGCATTTGCAAAGACGCTGCGGGCCGTCGAAGGCGCGTTGCGGGGGTATAAGGAACTCAACTTGCGCGCCCTCAAGATGCTGCGCCCTGGTGGATTGCTTGTGACCTGCTCATGCTCGCATCATGTGTCCTGGGAAGAGCTGCAGGGAACGGTAGCGGCAGCGGCTGCCGACGCACACCGGCGTGTGCGCCTGCTGGAACGCCGTGGCGCCGAAGTCGATCATCCCGTGATATTGAGCCTTCCGGAGAGCGAATATCTGAAGTGCCTGGTGCTGGAAGTTGAATGAGGTTGGCTCGCTAGGATTGTGGTTTCCGTCGAGATAAGCGATTGAAGAAGCGCAGCAAGGTCGGGCGCTTTGCTGATGGACCGTGGCCGTCGTTGGGGGCGCTCTCGGACCGCATTTGCGCCACGGTAGCTTTGACTTCGGCGCGAAGGCTCTCGACTTCAAAGGCGCAGGATCGAAGATAGGCTGAGACGGTGAGCTTGGCTTCAGCGGCACGCAGATGCAATTGCTCGTTCTCCTCAGCGCTGAGTCGGACTGTGATGCTGGAACATCTTCGGCCTGATTGGTGCGGGGATTTGGTATCGCCAGGGCTGATGGCGTCAGGCGGGCCCGATGCGGTGCGGGCAGCAATGTCACCAGACGCATACATCGTCACATTTGCAGCCGCATCCCAACCAGGTTCCGATGGCGGAACCATCGGGCGGAAGCGAGTGTGGGTGCGCAGCGCCTGTTCGTAGCTCAGAGAGGCAACGTCCTCGTCCAGGTCATCCAGATTTTGATCAGGCGGTGGTAGTTTTTCAGCCGCCACGAAGCCTGCGAGGAGCCCCGCGAAGGTGCGAGACGGATGCGCAGGAGCTGCTGAAGTCAAGGGCTGCATGCTCACAAGCATAGAGGAGAGCAATCCATGCGAAGTTTGCGACCCGTCAAAACAGGGCTGTGGATTTCCTGAAAGGGGAAATCTTAAACCGAAGATTCAAAATGGGATGGCTAACGCTGCGCTTATCAATTCGGAGTGCTTGCTATGCAACGCGATCCACTCAAGCAACCGCGAGTTCGGGGTTGAGAAGCACTTGTCCGGGGAGACGGAGCAAGGCGCTGATGTCTTCAGCGGCCATGGGTCTGGCGAAGAGGAAGCCCTGTCCGAACCGGCAACCCATTTGGCGAAGCAGATTGTGCTGATCCTGTGTCTCGATTCCTTCAGCCACAACGTCAAGATCGAACACGCGAGCCAGTTCGATGATGGTTTTCACGATCTGCAACGGCTGGGCGCCCTCCGTGATGCGGCCTACGAAGGAACGGTCGATCTTGAGAACATTGAAGGGGAAGGAATGAAGGTAGCTGAGGGAACTGTATCCGGTGCCGAAATCGTCCATGGAAAGGGAGATGCCCAGGGAGCGCAGGCTTTCCATCACCTCCATGGCAACGGTTCGATTGGGAATGAGGCTTGATTCGGTCATTTCAAGCCCTAACAGGCGACTATTGGTGCCGGACTGCTCGAGAAGCGATTCCACATGGTCGGCAAGGCCCTCTCTGAGAAACTGTCGTGCGGACAGGTTGACGCAGACGCGCGGTGATCCGTAGCGAGGGTTTTCCTGGGTCCAACTTTGAATCTGCCGGCAGGCTTCCGCCAGACCCCAGTCGCCGATGGGAAGGATCATGCCGCATTCTTCAGCAAAGGGGATGAATTCGCTGGGAGGGATCAGGCCCCTCTGCGGGTGATTCCAGCGAATGAGCGCTTCGAGAGCGACGATTCGCCGAGTAGAAAGGTCCACTTCCGGCTGGTAGTGCATGACGAATTCGCCGGACTCCAGAGCCTTTCGTAAATCGGAGCTTTGCGGCCAAGCCCGCCGATTCGCGGTGCGGGGACTTGGCCGACGAGTGTGGCGCTCGCGATCCCTACGCAGAGTTCGCAATTCGAGTTGGCTGGTGACCATGGTCGCGAATCTCTCCAGCGATTGAAGCTCTTCCGGAGAGAGAGGGTCTCGTGATGTCTTGGAAAATAGGCTGAGGATGCCCACGATGTGACAATCGGTCGAACGGATCGGCACGGCGACGGCAAAAACCATCGGATCCCTCCGAAAACAAAGCCTTCGACCCCGAAAGCGTGGATCCTGGGTGAGGTTTGGGATGGTTACCGGCCCGCTCGTCGCCAGGACCAGGTCAAACAGTGAGTCGGAGCGGGGTAATTCGCGCATTGAGTCGCCCCACGACGATTTGATCCAAACGCGAGTCTCGTCCGCGAAGGCAACCACTGCGGAATCAACGTGAAAGTGCTCCGCGGCAAGCTGGGTTATGGCGTCGTACGCGGGCTCAGGCGGTGTGTCAAGAATGTCAGCCTCGTAGAGGACTGCCAGCCGGGAGGCTTCCTGGGGGGTAAACACTTCGGCTGTCTTGCTGTCCGTCTCGAACATTGCATCTCCGGCGATGAGCTCGGCTCAATGATTGAACAAAACGTCACTCCCGTTCAGGGGAGCGATCGGCCGGGATCGTTTACACAATTGGGTTATCGGACCAAGGAGCGGCGCGATCAGGTTACGAGAGTCTAGTGTCGACATGGCCGCGGGGCATTACGGATGTGCGTTACCAAGGTGCGAGCGGGGCGAACAAATGGAGAACTGCAGGGGGGGTGGGTACGTTTTTCTGCTTTTCCGCCAGCGCACAAGAGGCAGCCGGACGGAGGACGCAGCGCCGCAGGTCCAAGAATATGCGTGACCTCCCGGGCGATCTGTATTGACGGTCACATTGAGGCGTGTTTAGGGGCCACGGGGCCGGACTCAGTCCAGAGAAAGGTGAGCTGATCGGCGTCATCCTGGATCTGCTGATCGACGCCGACTCCTTCAGAATGGCCGCCGCTGAGGCTGTAGTGGAGCAGAATCGGACGGCCGCTGGTGGACGCGGCCTGCATCAGCGCGGTCATTTTGCGCGCATGGAGCGGGTCAACGCGCGTATCGCTGTCGCCGGTGAAGAACATGATGGCGGGGTAGGCTGTGCCCTCTTTCACGCTCTGGTAGGGCGAATACTTGAGGAGGTAAGGGAATTGCTTTTCGTTCTCGGCGGAGCCGTACTCGGTGGTCCATTGCGGACCCTGCTCGAACTTTTGATACCGGAGCATGTCGAGGAGCGGATAGCCGCACAGAACGGCCGAGAACAGCTCGGGATGCTGGGTCACGGATGCGCCCATAAGGAGGCCTCCGTTGGAGCGGCCGGTGATGGCAAAGTGCTGAGAGGAAGTGTACTTATTGTCGATGAGGAACTTGGCTGCCGCGAACCAGTCGTCGAACACGTTCTGTTTCTTCTCGAACATGGCCTGCTCGTGCCAATGTTCGCCGTATTCGCCGCCGCCGCGGAGGTTAGGTAGCGCGAACCAGCCTCCCTGAGAGAGCCACCAGGCCCATTCCGGGTTCCAGCGCGGGGTTTGGCTCAGATTAAAGCCGCCGTAGCCGGTCATGAGCAGGCGAGCGGTGCCATCCTGCTTCAGGCCCTTTTTGCCGGCGATAAAGATGGGGATTTTGGTTCCGTCTTTGGACTTGTAGAACACCTGCTGCAAGTCGTATTGCGCTGTGTCGAAGGGAGTCTTTGGCTGGGCAAATAGGTCCCGTTTGCCGGTCATGGTGTCGAGGCGGTAGAGGGTTGGCGGCTGGATGTAGGACTCGAAGCTGAAGAAGCCATAGCGCAGGTCGGGCCGCCTTCTGGTTCTCGGCGGGCCTTGGTTTCTCCTGCTTGGTCATAAGCTCCCAGGTGAGGCTAAGTTCGCTCGCTCCATGAGTCACTCTAACCC
>JANXQR010000016.1 GCA_025353435.1 Acidobacteriota bacterium
CTACAACGCGTTCAATGCGACCATCACCTACAACCCCGCTCCGGATTTCATTTTGAAAACGGCAATCGAGCCGGGCTGGGGCCACTGGGAGCTTTTTGGAATCGGCCGTTTCTGGCGTGATCGCATCTATCCAAATGCTCCCACGAATGCTTTGAACGCTTATAACTGGAGCACGGGATCAATGGGCGTGGGCGCCAGCGTGCGTGGTGCGCTTGCTCAAAAGAAAGCCACCATCGGCATCAAGACGCTGTACGGCGAGGGTGTAGGCCGTTACGGCTCCTCCACGATCGCGGATATCACCATCAAACCCAGCTCGGCGATTGCCCCGCTACGTGAGTTCTCGTCTCTGGCAACGGTTGAGCTGAACCCCGATCCGCGGTTTACGGTCTATTTCAACGCCGGAATTGACTACGTGTACCGCCGGTACTATGGCAAGGAAGGCTACGGTTCGCCGCTGACGAATATGTCCGGTTGCAACACCGCGGTTCTTCCCGGCGGCTCAACCTCGCCAAGCGCACCTGCCAACTGCGGCAACCAAACCAAGGATGTGCAGGAAGGCACCATCGGGTATTGGTACTACATCTACAACGGCCCCAAGGGCCGCCTGCGCCAGGGAATCCAGTACAGCCACTTCCGCCGCGATCTGTGGTCGGGTGATGGTGGTCCGACTAACCCGGGCAACGGCGCGATGGGCACCGATGACCAGATCTACACATCGTTCCGCTACTACCTGCCTTAACCATTTGCGGCAAAGTAAAAGTAAAAAGGGTAGCCCTAGTCGGGGCTGCCCTTCTTCTTTGGAACGTTGGAAGAGTGGCTAGTAAAGACCTGGTTCCCCTGTCGGCAGAAATGCGATGCCGCGAATCGAGTCGCCAGAAGCAAGCGCATCGCGCAAGCGTTCCGGATTAGGTCCGCTTTGGGCCTCCGCGGCCCGAATCATTGCAATGGCAGTCGCGGGTGAAGTTGTGGAAGGAAGGCGGAAGATCCATGGGACATTTGTGGATGTGAGCGTCTTGTCTCCACTCAAAGCCATGACCGGCACGAAGGCTTTCAAAGCCAACTGCTCGGCAAGGTGCGCCGCATCGCGATCAAGAGCGACGATGGCTAGAGCGTGTTCGTTCATGAGAGCGTGAACGAGTTGGGTGGAAGCGGCGCCCCAGTTCTGATTGCTGTCGATGGGAAGCAACAGCCAGACCGGACCGAGCGTGGCGGATGCGAGGGCATGCTGAATGTCAGGCGACTTCGCTATTGCGGTCGCATTGCTGCCAAAGAGAATGATGTGCACTGGGCCGACGGGAATGTTTGGCCTTTGAGGACCGCTATAACCGACACCATCTTCGCCGACGCGTGCATAGGGCGAAGTGGCGATGGCCAGGCCTTGAGTTGGTTTTGGGGTTTCGGCTCGCGATTCCGCATGCTGGGCGGATTTTTCCATTGGCGCCAAGCGATAGGTGACGGCTCCGCCGCGCACTGTGCCGAGATACATGGGAGCGACATTCTTCTGGTTTGGATCGAAGATCATGGATTCGGTAACGCCATCGTATGTGTCGATGTTTGCGAGAGCGTCATGAATGCGCGCGCGATTGAGGCCGGCCTTGCAGATGGAATCGAGCAGCGTGTTCATGGCGTCATATGCGAGCGATGCGAATTGCTCCGGCTTCTCATGGAAGCGCGCTTCGAAGCGTTGATTGAAGCTCGCCCAGCGCGCGTTGTTGCGGGTTGGATCGTAGGGAAACACGGCTTCGAAACCCTCGGCGGCGGGTCCTGCTTCAGCCAGCAATTCTGGTCCAAGGGTGCGATAGGAGCCAAAGACGCGCTGCTTCATACCCAGTGTGCGCATTTGTTTGAGGATGTTGGCGGCGGGAATTTCGTCGGTCCAGAGGACGATGGCGTCGGCGCGCGATCCCTGAATGACTTTGAGTTGGTGGGTGTAATCGGTGTCGCCGGGCATAAACTTCTGCTCAATGACCACGGGGTGGCCGAGGCGACGAGCGGCATCGCGGAATTTGGGAACGCCAAAGCGCCCATAGCGATTATTGACGCGGAGAATCGCGACGCGCTTCAACCCGAGGTCGGTGAAGATGCGGCGCGCGAGTGTGTAGCTCTGCACGCGATCGTCCTGCAGATTGGTAAAGTACCAGGGGATGTAAGTTTCCGGTATGGTGGGATCGGTCGAGGCCGAGTTGACGATGGGAATTTCGGCGCGCAGAGCGACACGCAGGGCGATGTGCGTCGATTCCGAACTGATGGAGCCGAAGATTGCCCAGTCCTGGTCGTCGTAAACCATTTTGACGACTTCATTGGAGGCCGATCCCCAGATAGTGGGGTCGGTCGCGCGATCGTCGCCATAGACCGTCTTAGCCTGCCAGTTATCGTAGTCGTTGTGAAGAATGAGGTGGAAGGTCTTGCCTCCATAACCTCCGTGCGCGTTGGCCTCTTCGATGGCGAGTTGCGCGCCGTGCAGCATGCGCTGACCGAATTGCTCCTCGGGCGTGTGCTCGATAGGACCGAAGAAACCGATGCGGACTTCGGTCAGATCTTTCGGCTCGGGGATATCGCGACCGGCACCGGCGTAGATATTGGGATGGACGTAATTAAGATCGTAGGGCGCGGCAAACTTCGAGTAGGGGCTCATATCGCCGGGCTCGCCGGCGTATGGAGCCACGGCGCGGTCCTGCGGAGGCCCCGGCGGGTGCGCTCCGCATTCACAAACATGCACGGCCTGATTCGAATGAGCTTCTTGACTCGAAGGAACATCCTGCGCTGCAACGCGAACGACGCCCGCCACTGCAATGATGCAAGCGGCGGTCAACAACCAAGCCTTGCTGTTCACGGGATTACTCCTTGCTGCTTGCGACCTTCTCCGTGCGAAACATGGCGATGGCTTCAATCTCGATGAGCAGTTCAGGCCTGCAGAGATGGGCCTGGATGCCGGTGGAGGCGGGCAGCGGGTCGAGACCTTGTTCCTGAAAGAACCTGGTGCGCTCTTCATTGAAGACGTCGTAGTCGCGGTCGATATCGCGCAGGTAACAGCTGGTGCGCACGATGTCATGCCAGGTGCAGCCTTCGCTCATCAGCAAGCCTGTAATGTTGTCGAAGGTGCGGCGAAGCTGTGCGCGGAAGTCGCCGATATGAACGCTCACTCCGTTTTCGTCGATGGATGCGGTGCCCGAGATCAGCAGGATGGTGAGGCCGTTCAGGTCGATGCGCATGCCGCGCGAAAATGAGCTTGGCTTGGCGTAGGCATAGGCCTCATTTAGTACGCCATGATTGGTCATGGCGCGCTTTTGAATGGGCAGTTGCGCGATGTTCTCAAGTATTTCTGCGAATGCACTCATGTTTAATTGCTCCTTATTTCCCTTCGTGTTGCCTAATTCCATGGCTCAATCCCTTCGCGGTCGCAACCCAGATATCGTCCCCTTGAAAATCAATACCGAGAACGTAATTGTGGGCAGGCGCTGTTGTCACCGCTACCGCGGTCACTTTCCCCTGCGCATCGCGTACCGTCATCTCCGGCGTGCCGGTGGTGAGCGAATTGCGGTAGACAGCCCAGTTGGCGCCATCGTAATAGGCCAGTCCCTTGTCCGTGCTGAACCAGGCCCGATTGGCGTCCAAGCCCTTCACCTGATTGGTGAAGTTTGAGGGAAGCCCGCTGTCTTTGGTGAGAAAGTTATGCCAGTAGCGGCCATCATAGCGGCTGTCACCGAAGTATGTGGCTGCCCAAACAATATTGTCCACATAACTGACTGACGTGACAATCTCATGGATCAAACCCTGATCCTTGAACAGCACCATTTCGTTCTCGCCGTCGGGATCGTCGTACTTGTCCCACTTGCCGGTTTTCTGATCGAACTCGAGCAGCCCGCTGCCCCAAACCGCCAAGTAGACCTTGGTCGGGGTGGCGTCGACGCCGTAGACCCAAATCTCGTTCATGGGCGTGTTTCGTTCGTTGTAGAGTGCCCATTGTCCGGTGTGCAGGTCAAGCCGGCAGGCCCCCGCGGCTGTTGCAACCCATACATTTTCTCCCTCGACAGATACACCGTAAACCACGTCGTTGCTAAGCCCGGAGTTGAGTTGGGTGAAGGTGTCAACCCTGCCGCCGGAGATGCGGCTGAGCCCACCCATGGTGCCCGCCCAGACATCGCCCGTGCGCTTGTCGAGTGCCAGGGAAAGCACGGCGCGGTGCGCGAGACCGTCGGCTGTGGTGTAAGTCTTCCATACGTGATTCTCGTAAACGCCGAGACCATTTTCGGTGCCGGCCCAAATGCGGTCTCCATCCACCAGTACGGAAAATACATGGTTATCGGGCAGACCATTTGCGGTGGTGAAACTATCGAAGCGATACAAAGGCATGCGTGGCGCCGCGCAGGATGCGGATGACGCGGCGACGATCAACACCAGCAGTGCGCAGAGCCTTTTCATCGCGTCCTCAAGTATTCAATCAAGTCGTTAAGTTCGTCTTTGGTCAGGTCATTGGTGCGGCCGTGTTTGTCTTCGGAATTGAAAACGGTCCAGATTTCTTCCAGGGTGCGCGCCGAACCGTCGTGTAAGTAGGGAGCCGTCAATGCGATGTTCGCCAGCTGCGGCGTATCAAGAACGCCTGAGTTATCGGTGGCTTTGCCAGTGCCCACATCGAATGATTTCTGGCTCGTGCCTTTCGCACCGCTGTGGCAATAATTGCAGCGGTTGGCTTCAGAGATGGGCTTTCCGAACTTGTCGGTCGGGCGACTGAAGAGGGCTTTGCCGCGCTCCTGAATGGCCGTGAGTAGCGAGTCGGGTTGGCGCCAGCGATTGGGCCTCAGCGGCAAGCTGCGAACGTACACCACCAGGTCGGTGAGCGTGAGATCGTCGTAGGTTTCCGATCGCCAAAAGTACATTTCAGTACGGGCGCCGCACTCCGTGGGCAGATTCGGATTGCCGCCATTCCATTTGTATGGCTCGGTGCCGCGGATGTCTTCGAGGAGGCGATTGTCAACGATGTCGCGCCCGAAGCCGTCGGGTTCGAGGTCCCATGTAAGGCCGTCAAACGTGGAATCGATGTGGCAGTTCGCGCAGCCGATTTGTCCCTGGAAGGAGTAGCGCGCAGTGTAGAAGGTTTGCTCGCCGTGGCGCAGTACAGATATCTGCGCGGGGCTATTAAGTAGCACGGTCTTGATCACACGCTTCGTATGTACATCGATCACGCTGATGGTGTCGTCGAGCCGGTTGGCAACAAGAAGCTTGCTGCCGTCGAGAGTAAACGTAAGACCGCGTGGATCGCGACCGACGGGAATGCGGGTCGTTACGTAGCGCGCGCTGGCCGCGAGGTTCTGTACATTGGGCCCAGAATGGGTATGCGCGAAGGCAAGCATGCGGGGAACGTTCATGACGGTCACGATCTCTGAACCGCCACTGGAGACATAGAGGCTCGACTTGTCCGGCGCAATCGCCACGCCGAAGGGCCGCGCAGCATAGCGTTCCAGCTCATCGAGTGGAATTTCGACGGGCTTACCCACGTCTGCGCCGAAGAGGGTGAGTGTGTCTGCGAATGCGCCGGCATGTTCGAGATGCGCGAGCGGGACAAGGTTCTTGGGATGGAGTTGAGCCGCCACGCCAAGGCGGCCATCGCGAGAGAAAGCGACGTGGAAACCATGCGCAATGTTGGCGAGCGGGATGCGTTCGGCAACTACGGCGCGCGTTGCATCAATTACGGTGATCTCGGATTGTGGCGCATTCCGATTTCCATTCGTAGTGGGCTCGCGCGTCGGGTTTGGGTACACGTGCGTGACGTAGAGACGGTTGTGGTCAGGAGACGGAGTCATGTAACTTGCGCCGCGGCCTGCTGCCAGACGCTTCTCCTCCACTCCAGTCTGCGCATCCAGTACCGCTATATCATTCGAGACGCGATTGGCCACGAACAGGTGCTTCCCTTCGCGGTCCTCGATTGCACTCGAGGGCTCTCCCCTCACCTGCCATGTCGCCACTACCTTAAGCAGATGCGTGTCGATCACGGACACCGTGTCGTCCCACGAGTTGGCAACAAAAATACGGCCGGCATCATGCGAAAGCGAGAATCCGCGCGGCATGTGGCCCACAGGGATTCTGCGGATCTCTTCATAAGTGGCAGCGTTCAATACCCGAACTTCGTCGCTTCCCTGGCACAAAACATAAAGACGAGGCTGGTTGGGATGAAACAGCATTTCGACTGGCGAAGCGTACGTAAGGTGCTCTCCCGATCGCGGATTGTGCGTGGCGGCCCGGACACCGGCATTGGTGTTCCACGCAGCCAGCAACACCAGCAGCACACCGCAAAGAGCGGGCGGGATCGTGGCGGAAAGCCGGTTTGCGAAGAACCTGCTCAACGGGGCTCCTCCACAGTGACACCGCGATCTGCTGCAAGCTTTTCGACTGTTTGTTCGCGGCCGCTGGGCCAGTGGATAACGACTCTGTCTACGACCGCCGTGTTGCCGAGTCCAAAGTGCAGGCGATCGTCATCCTGAGAAAGATAGCCTGAGCCGGCGACCCGCTCGGCCGTCCAGTGCTTGTCTCCGGCAAACACCTCCACCTTTGCGCCAATTCCATCGCGGTTACTTTTGGTTCCCTTGAGCTTGATGGCGATCCAATGGCCTGTATTGGTCGATACGTTATGGACGAGGGTTCCTTTCCCGCCCAGGTTCATGACAAATGCGTCGACCTTGCCGTCGTTGTCGTAGTCCGCGAAGCAGGCTCCACGGGCGGTGGTGCGCACACTCAACACATCGCCGGCGCCTCGGGATACATCTGCAAATCGGCCTTCGCCGAGCCCGCGAAAGATCGTATGTTCTTGCGGAATGAGATGAATGAGGCCGCCGTGGAAAATGAGAATGTCACGCTGCCCGTCGTTGTCGAAATCGTATACGCCGGTTCCCCAACTGACATACTGCGCGTTCGTCTGTGAAACGCCATTCGCTGCGCCGCGATCCTCGAAGCCCTGCTTGCCGGCGTTGCGCAGGTAGCGGTTGTAATGGCCGTCCGTCACCCAAAGATCCAAAACGCCGCGATTTTCGAAGTCGGCAAACACCGGACCCATCGACGATGTTGACTCGCCGTTCTGTCCAAATGCGGTGCCGGTGTCGTTGGCAACTTCCTCGAAGGTTCCATCATGTTTGTTGTGAAAGAGGAAGTTCTCAGTGCGGTCGTTGGCGACGTAGATATCATCCCAGCCGTCCCCGTCGTAATCAGCGGCGGTGACGCCCATGGTCCGACCCGCCAAGGCGGCAATCCCAGACTTCTCGCTGACATCGGTGAATGTGCCGTCGCAGTTATTGTGAAACAGCTTGTTGGTGTCCGCCTCATAATCGAGCGGGCCGGGATAGTTGTCTGCCGCGTAGTAGGCGCGATATTTCGGATCGAATTTCACATAACGGCCAACGAATAAATCCACGCACCCGTCCTTGTCGTAGTCGAGCCACGTGGAAGAAATCGCCCAGCCGTCCACTTTGATGCCGGACTTTGCCGTCACGTCAGAGAAGTGGCCGTTGCCGTCATTGTGATAGAGAATCGCCTTTCCATAGCCCGTCACAAGCAGATCGACAAAGCCGTCATTGTCGAAATCGGCAGCCGCCACCGCGATCGAATACATGTCGGGATTGAGTCCCGCCTTTTGCGTCACGTCGGTAAAGCGGCCGTTGCCATCGTTGCGATAGAGATGATTGTGAGGCAGCGGATCGGGCTTATCCTTGAGCGGATAAGGATGCATTGAGTCATCGAGCGGGCGTCCGTTGGCCACGTACAGGTCTGGGAGTCCATCGTTGTTGTAGTCAAGCCAGACGCAGCCCGCGCCCGTGCCCTCGAGCAGCGAGCCGAGTTGGCGCGAACCAAAGCTGTGCGTGAAGTTGATGCCAGCGGCGTCGGTGGCGTCTTCGAAGCGGATCGTCGATGCTTCAGCCTTCGCCGTTGAGGTGAGTGGTGTTTGCGCCCAGTAGTGAGCCACGGTGGACGCAAAGAATATTGCCAAGAAATAGGCGCGCATGGTCACTGGCCTCCGGGTACGGCTGATTGTCCCGACCCGGTCAGATCAGCGGGAGTGGTGGTGCGAAGCAGTACTGCAGGCACGCGGTTTTCAGGGGCGTGTTCCGGACCGGCATGGCAGCCCACGCAGTAACGCTGTTCGCCGTTGCGCATCCAGAACCAGCCGTGCTCCTTGCGAATAGCGGCACCTTTTTCGTCGAGAAGCGTAAAGCGGATGGGCCTATCTCCCGGAACCTTCACAAAGAATGAGCCGTCCGATTCAACCGGGGCTGCTCCCAACGTCAAGGCATTGCCATTCGTGTCCAGTTCCTCGAGACGAACCGTCACCGGCGTTCCCTTCATTGCGCCATCGCGCGATTGCCGGGCATCGAGCGCCAGGACATTTGCGTAGTCCCATTTATGCAGCGCGGTGGGATGATGATTGGGGCGGCTGCGCGGAGCAAGCAAGACAGGTTGGACCAGGTCCTCGCCATCGCGGGAAATAATGTTCTCCATGAGCGGCATTCCAGGCTTCCACCATTTAAGCGAATAGTGCAAATCATTGCCGGAACGCGCGCTCATCAGCCATCGGTCCGATTCTGCTTCAACCACCGCGCCGGCATACTCCGCGCGGGGAGCGGCGATAGGTGCCTCTGTCGCTAGCGGAGAGGTGAATCGCGCGAGTTTTGATCCGTGTGTGAATACGACATCGCCTGAAGCTAGTTGCACTCCACCCCAGCGCGGCGTGCCGTGGTCGCAGCGATACGACTCAACGCCCGATCCATCGGAGTACACAAGAAACAGTTCCGGCACAGCGCCGTGATCTAAATCTGTTCCCAAGGGAAAGCCCGCCTGGAAGAGAATTCGGCCATCAGCAAGCACCGTCTCTGGGAGTGCGCTCGCAGACATGTAAGTGAGAGGAAGGGCGCCTGATCCGTCGAGCTTTGCGGTTTCCATTTGAAAACCGTGTGTCGTGTACCGGGAATACACCAAGCGATCGCCGGGCAGATACAACGGCCTGATTACATCGGTGTCGCCGCTAATCACCTTGCGGACAGAACGGTCATCGAGGTTGAACTCCCACACCGACCATTTGTCACTCGCGATTTCTTTGACAGAGAGGAGGCATTTCTTCCCATCGAACGAAACATTAGCGTCCGCAGTTGCCGTGAATCCCTCAATCAACGGTGTCGTCAGGTGATCCCGCACCAGCATCAATTGCGCGCCTTTAGGAAACCGCTCGCCGCCCCGCACGGCGGCGAGCGGTAGATAGACCGGCGCGGCCGTGACGATCACTTGAATCGCGGGCTGGTGCGCTGATTCCACACCAAACCCGCAGACGAGAAGCACCAGGGATGTCGGAACACTGACGGAGAGTGCGCGGGACAGCAATGTCATCCCACCGCCTCCATAGCATTCGCCGAGGCCATTTCGCGAATGGCGACGCGCGGGCGCAGCGTAATATACGGATCGAGCGACGCCATCATGTCATCGAATTCGGCAAAACTCAGCGTCTGGTCCGCGTCACTCCATGCCTTATCGGGGTTGGGATGCACCTCAACCAGGAGGCCGTCGGCGCCCGCTGCCACGGCGACGCGTGCGAGGGCCGGAACGAGTTCGCGACATCCGGCCGCGTGGCTTGGATCCGCTATCACGGGCAGATGCGAAATCTGTTTGAGCAGCACGATCGCCGCCACATCAAAAGTATTGCGCATGGCGGTCTCAAAGGTTCGAATGCCGCGCTCGCACAAGATAACGTTGGGATTGCCGTTGTCGAGAATGAGTTGCGCGGAACGAAGGAAGTCCGTAATCGTGGCCATCATTCCGCGCTTCAACAAGATTGGCTTACCAGAACGCGCCGCAGCCTCGAGAAGTGAATAGTTCTCCATGTTGCGGGTGCCGATCTGCAAAATGTCGGCATATTCCGCGACCATCGGAACATCGCACTCCGACATCACCTCAGTAATGATGGGAAGACCGCTTTCCTCGCGCGCGCGGGCCAGCATTTGCAGGCCGGCGAGCCCGTGACCCTGGAACGCGTAAGGGGAACTACGAGGCTTGAATGCGCCTCCCCGCAGGATGCGGGCGCCTGCGCGGGACACATGATTGCCAGTGGCGATCAGCTGAAACTCGGTTTCCACCGAGCACGGCCCAGCCATGGTGATAAATTCGCTTCCGCCGATCTCTGTATCCAGCACCGGTACGACCGTTTGGCCGCGCCGCGCGCTCTTCAACACATCCGGTGAATCGCAAAAGCGTTCGTGCCAACTCTGACGCACGCCGTTTGCTCCGTTCTGGGGAAGGATCAGGCTACGCCGGCGGCGCGTCCTCAACCTCATCCGAATGATGGAGGGGAAGGAACCACTTTTGTCCCCACCCAGCTCTTCGTTTTTAGCGGCGAAATAAACGCTTGTCTGTGATGGATGAACTTGACTTGGGGGGCTATCGCGGCAATGCAATCGGCGGAGGTCGATAGCCAAAAGCGGCATCGACAATGGACGCAATACCGAGCGCAGTCTCGTCTTCGAAAGGGCGAGCGATGATCTGCACTCCGATCGGAAGGCCTTCTGACTCGCCTACTGGTACGACAGCGGCTGGAGCGGCAAGCACGTTGAACCACTGTGTGTAACGGACCGCATCAAGATACTTGACTGCCTTGCCTTCCACATTCCAAGCTCGCTCGCCGTGCCGGAATGCTGGGATGCTGGCCACCGGGCAGAGAAGCACCGGAAACTCGCTCATTTCTTCAAGAGTCTTCTCGCGCAACAGATCGAGTTCCGCCCAGGCGTTCAGCAACTCGGTGGATGTAAGCGCCGACACGGAATCAGCCATGGAAAGGAACTCGCGAAAGATGGGGCTCAATTGCGCATGCCTGCCGCGAATCGTGGGCTCGTAAAACATGGCGCCACACTGAACAAAGAACTTCCACCACAACTTTCGAAGTTGCTCCAGCGTGTGCGGACGGAAGGGCGAGACGCGAAATCCCGCATCGCGTAGAGCCTGTGCGGCGGCGTTCACCGCAGCACGTGTTTCTGAAGTGACGGACGTAAGCCCGTCGTCTTCGAAAAAGCCAATAGCATTCGTGCGGAGCTCATCGAGATTTGGTGTACGAAGTGGGACGGGTGCGCTCAATGGATCGTCACGATCCTGCCCTGACAGTGTGCGAAACAGCAACGACACATCCTGCATTGTGCGAGCCATGGGGCCGATTGCGCCCAGGACCCCGAACGGCCCGACACACGGCGGTAAATGCCCACGCCCTGGAATGCGACCAGGCGTGGGCTTGATTGAGCAGATGCCAGTGAAATGCGCCGGTACACGCACAGAGCCGCCGCTGTCGGAACCGAGTCCTGCGGATGACAACCCTGCCGCGATAGCCGCCGATTCGCCCCCACTCGAACCTCCTGGCGAGCGATCGAGGTCCCATGGATTATTCGTTCGCCCGTGCAGCAAGTTGTTGGTTTCGTAGGCCATCAGAAATTCGGGACAATTCGTTGTGCCCAATATCAACGCACCCGCTGCGCGCATCCGTGCAACTACAACAGCATCTTGGCGCGGTATGTCGTCCTGGTTCAACCGACTTCCGATTTCGCAGCGATAGCCAGCTGTTGCGATGGATGACTTGACGGTTACCGGCAAACCGTGGAGAGGGGCACTTGACTTCGATGTTGCATCCATCGCCTGAGCCTGCACCCGTACGCGATCCGCATCGAAATCAGCGAACGCATTCAAATACGGCTCAAGGCGATCGATCTGCTTGATGTGCGCCTCTGCCAACTCTGTGACGGAGATCTCGCGCGCGCGCAACATCTCCAACTGGCGGACTGCGGGTAGAAGCACAAGTTCCAGGTCCGATTGGCTCACGGCCGCGAGGCTCCGGGGCTCGTGCTCGTGTCGTCACGCGGGGTCGACCGCAGATCGCGATAGTTGAAGCGGTAGGAGTGTACCGGCTCGCCTGAGTCGAAGCGATCATTCCAATTCAATTGATACGTGAGTGCACCGGCATCGTCCGGGAAATTCTCGTTCTCCGGATAGGGATACTTGCTCATTCCGTGGAACGGCATCTGCGAAACGGTGAATGGCGACGCGTCCCACCAGTCCATGTCCTTCACAAATCCATTGGCATAAAAGAAGTAGTCGCGCTTCCATCCGGCCGGCAGCGCAGGCAGCTTTCCAGAATCGAACTCCGCGGCGATTTCTTCACCGCTGCCAAAGATTACGTAACGATCATCGACTCCCTTCACCAATTCCGTTACATCGCCGAATCGCGTGTAGTTTCCGCGTTGATGTTGGAAGGGCCCACTGAGGCTCACGCGATCGTAGTCATAATCGAGGTCGCCAGAACTGACTCCGTCAATTTGACGCGGATAGCCGCGGAAATGCAGTGTAGCACCGCTCAAGGGCACATCAGTCGAGCGCGCTTCGGCGTCTGTGCTCTGATCAATCAGCACCTGGTCCCAGTAAATTTCGAGATTGCTCATCAACCGAATACGGCGGGCCCCGGAAGGCAGCTTGCCGGTCAGGTCCACAACAATCGTGCGCTCCAAGCCCGCCGGAAATCCCGCTTCTCCCGTGATGCGCTGCCAGCTTCCATCAAGCATTTGTGCATCGACGTAGGGCGCAATTGGCTTGATCCCAGCCTGCCACGCCGCATAGAGCGATGTCGCACTGAAATAGTTGACATAGCCCGTCATCAACAAGCGCAACGGTGCGCCCGCCTTCACGTCGCCGAGATCAAGCGTCATCGCATGCAGATTCGCGAAGCCATCATAGGGTGACGGCATAAATCCGCTTGCAAACTGGTGATCGCGACGGCTCAGCGCATCCTTCACGTCTCGGCCTTCGCCGTCCCACGCGCCAACCAGCAGATGGGTCTCACTCGAAGCCACCACACGCCCTGAAGCAAACGGTGGATCGTCGAGAAATTTTTCGTCGGGATTGACCTCCACGTTTTCTGGATGATCGACCGCGACAAGCCGCAGCTGATCGATGTAATTCACTTCCTCCATTGGTTCAATAAAGCGCAGACTGAGCTTGCCATCCACGCCAACCAATTGGCCACCATCCACCTTGATCCATTCTCCGGAATTCGGAATATTGCGGCGCGTCGGCGTAAACCAGTGCCCCACTACCGCCGCCCCAATCACATCGGTCACCAACTTGTATTTGTGCCCATCCCACGCAAACAGCACCGGGCACGAACTGCCGCGGCGGTCGGCCTCCTTCATCGGAATCGTCACGCGGCCGTCGGCAAGCTTCGGCAAATCCACCTCATCCTGCAGCACCCCTGTTGGCCAGAGAATCCGCAGCAGATCGATCCCATCAGCCTGTCCCAAACCCACAAGAATCTGCGGCGGCGCCTGCGTTTGATAACCCACCGATCCTGCCAGTTCCCACTTCTGCAGTGGCCATTCGCAAAGATCTCCACCTTCACGCCGAGCGCGGTCTTGTTATCCGCATAGCCGCTCAAATCGAGACGCGCGAAATGATTCTTGTTCGCCCCCACATTGCGCAGCAGCACCGGTGGCGCATTCAGTTGCGTGACGATCAGATCCGCCGCGCCGTCGCCATCCACATCTGCAGCAATCAACCCACGTGGGTTGCTGAGCGCAACTTTGTCGAGCCCCAGCGCACGGCTCACGTCTTCAAAACTGCCGTCACCGCGATTGCGCAGCACACGCACGCGCGGTCCAGCAGATGTTTCAACAATCGCGGCGAGGTCGATCCATCCGTCATTGTCAATATCAATCGGCGTCAACCCCCATCCGCGCAGCACGCCATCAAGCGGCAGCTCCACGCGCTCGAATCGACGGCCCTCATGGTCCGGCCTGTCCATGTTGCGCCACAGTGACAGTCCCGGCGCACCCGCATGCGTGATGGCAATATCCATCCATCCGTCCTTGTTGAAATCGAGAACGGCAATGCCTTCGCTCGCAGGCAGCGTCAAACCTTCGTACAGCGGCTGCGTCGGATATTTCCCTTCGCGCGGATTCACAAAAAGAAGCGGCGAATCGCCATCCCCGGTCATCGCCAAATCCACCGCGCGATCGTTATTGAAGTCCGTCAGAATTGCCGCAGCGGTCTTTCCGGTTCCCCCAAAACCTGTCGGCTCGGTCCACTCCGCGAATGTTTTGTTCCCATTATTGCGCCACA
>JANXQR010000022.1 GCA_025353435.1 Acidobacteriota bacterium
TCGGCATCGGTTTCAGGTGGATTCAGCAGGGCGACTTCGATGAACTGCCCTGGCTTAAACATAAAGCCAGGAGGCTTCTCGAGCCGGCATGCAATTGTGCGTTCGGCGATCTCCTGACGGTCACCGAGCCGCACCAGAAAATCGTGTTGTACGGCAGGTGTCACGGTTCTTCTCCTTCGGTCCTGGATCGAGCTATCCACGTCCAGTCACCATGCTCTCCCATACGTTGATGTCGAACAATAGGCGATTTGTACCAACGGAAGAGACAGAAGTCATCCTGCATTTGGCCGCGAATGCTCAGATAATGCATGTTGTTCTCCGTTGCACGTGAGCGGAAGAAGACAAAGCGCGAAGTCGAAGGACAATTACGAATGAGACCTCGAATTGAATATGGCAAGGTTGCGCCGGAGGGGAGAAAGGCGATGTTCGGACTGGAGAGCTATGTCCGACAGTGCGGCCTCGAAGAATCTCTGCTTGAGCTCATAAAGCTTAGAGCCTCGCAAATCAACGGATGCGCGTACTGCGTCGATATGCATACAAAGGATGCCCGCGCGGAAGGAGAAACAGAGCAGAGGCTCTATGCGCTGGTCGCATGGGAAGAGACGCCATTCTTTACTGAGCGGGAGCGCGCGGCACTTGCCTGGACCGAAGCAGTGACGAAGGTCGACGAAGGACCCGTGCCCGAGTCCGTCTTCGAACAGGCTCGCCTCCATTTCAGCGAAAAAGAATTGGTCGATCTCACCCTCGCGATCGTTGCCATCAACGGATGGAACCGGCTGGCAATTAGTTTTCGGACTGTTCCCGGAACCTACAATCCCGTTCAACGACAGGTTGGGGAAAGCAACGCCCATGCCGAAGCATCGAGGAAAGAAGCCGGACAGAAGGCGAATGGCTAGAAGTGGAGGCACCGCCGTCCAACAGCCGCCGACGGATACAAGGCGGCGAAGTGTTGCATCAAGTCGCTCCTTGGGGCAAGACAAAAGTGAGTGAAGGCCCAATTAACGAAAAGTCAAAGGGAAACAGCCACTGCGTCACGCTTTGGACGGTGGGCCACTCGACACGGACCTTGGATGACTTTATCGCACTTCTCCAGGCTCACGGCATCCGGCGGCTCGTCGATGTAAGGACAATCCCGCGCTCACGGCACAACCCGCAGTTCAACCAAGCTCAATTGCCTGTGTCCCTTGAGAGCGCCGGAATTCAATACGTCCATATGCCTGCCCTCGGCGGTTTGAGACATGCGCACCGCGACTCCGTCAATGCGGCCTGGAAAAATGCGAGTTTCCGCGGCTTCGCCGACTACATGCAAACCCCGGAGTTTGACGCTGCCCTCGGGGAGTTGATTCGTCTGGCGCGCGGACGGCCGACGGCAATCATGTGCGCGGAGGCTGTGCCTTGGCGGTGTCACCGCTCTCTGATCGCGGATGCGCTCGTTGTGCGCGGACTCCATGTAGACGAGATTACGGGCGGCAAGAGCACGCGTCCACACACGCTTACACCATGGGCCTGCGTGGTTGGAGATCACATCACATATCCGGCTATACAGCACGAAGCAACACCAATCCCGGATGCAGAATGAGCCAGGTGCTCAAATCCGACGTCGAGCAGAAACTCTCCAGCCTTCGTAACGTCCGGCAGGTCCATATCGAGATTGTGTTCGATCCACCTTGGACGATGCAGCGCATGTCAGAAGCAACCCGGCTGCAATTGGGCTTGGATTACTAAAGCTTTCGATCTGATGTCTTGACTTCACCTCCGAAGCTCGCGGCCAACAGTGTCTTCTGTTCGAGCGCGTGCGCTTTCGCAGAACCGGTGGCGGGACTGGCGGCTGCTGATCGTTTCACAGAGTGCACCTGGCGCCCACGCGCGAGCCGTCTCAGCCGTGGCACAACGAATGAAAGTGCTCCCATGTTGGCCGGCTCCTCTTGGACCCACACAATCTCATGTGCCTCAGGATAGTGATTCAGTACTGCCGCGATCTCGTCAGCCGGCCAGGGGTAGAGCTGCTCGATGAACAGAATTCCCGTGTCTATGTCCTTACGGCGGGTACGTTCCACCCTCAGTTCGTGGCCTATCTTGCCCGTGCAGAAGAGCAGGCGCTCTGGGTTCTTGATTTCTGTCTCCAGCAAGATCTTCTGAAACCTCGGCGCCGCGAGATCTTCTAAACGGGATGCTGCATCCGGGTGGCGGAGCATGCTTTTCGGCGTGAAGACGATCAGAGGCTTGCGCCAGGATCGCATCGCTTGCCGCCGCAGGAGATGAAAATACTGGGCCGCATTGGATGGCTGGCAGATCTGGATATTGTCGCGCGCGGCCAGTTGCAGGTAGCGCTCGATACGAGCGCTCGAGTGCTCGGGGCCCTGTCCTTCGTAGCCGTGAGGCAGCAGTAGAACAAGTCCGCTCAGTAGATCCCACTTATCCTCGCCGGCTGCGATGAACTGATCGATGATGGCCTGCGCGCCGTTCGCGAAGTCGCCGAACTGTGCCTCCCACAAGACGAGTGCTTCGGGATAATCGCGGCTGAATCCGTACTCGAATCCGAGCACGGCGGCTTCCGAAAGAATCGAATTGTAGATTTCGAATCGTGCCTGATCTGGGGCGAGATTGGACAAGGGAGTGTAAGGTTTCTCCGTCTCGCTATCAACGAGAACGCTATGCCGCTGGTTGAACGTTCCGCGCTGGCTATCCTGGCCGCTCAATCGCACGGACGTTCCATCGAGAAGAAGCGATCCGAATGCAAGAGCTTCGGCCATCGCGTAATCCAATGGCCGCTTTCCACGTCCCATCTCTGCCCTTTGTTCGAGGAGTTTCTTGATCTTGGGATGAATATGAAAATGATCGGGAAAAGTGCTTAATCCTTCGCTGATGGTGCGCAGACGCGCAGTAGGAAGGCCAGTATCCAACTCGTCCTCAGCCTTGTAGCAGCCTCCGTGGTACGGTCCCCAGTACGCGGGCAAAGTGGTAATCGATGATGGCTTCTTCAACCGGCCCGCGGCAGCTTGCTCCGCGCCCATCGCGGACTGAATGTCGTTTGCTAGCGCCGAGGGATCAACCCCAATTTGTTCCGCGTACAGTCTGTACAGTGCAGGATGATTCTTAATGCGCGCGTAACGGATTGGCTGCGTAACGGTGGGATCGTCGATTTCGCTGTGGCCGTATCGCCGATAGCCAATCAGGTCGACAAGTACATCGTTGTGAAAAGTGGAGCGGTACTCGGCGGCAAATTGCGCCGCGCGGACAACCGCCTCAGGATCCTCCGCGTTGACGTGCAAAATGGGTATTGCCAGGCGTTTCGCTACATCCGAGGCAAACAGAGATGAGTTCGATTCACTTGGCCCAGCCGTAAAGCCGATCAGATTGTTTACGACGATATGGACGCTGCCACCTACGGAGAACCCATCTACAGAAGCCAGATTCAGGGCCTCAGCGCAAATCCCCTGTCCCGCGAGAGCGGCGTCACCGTGGATAAACACAGGCAGCACGCGGTCCTCGCCCTGGCTGCCAAATCGGACCTGTTTAGCGCGTGTTCGACCTAGGGCTACCGGATCGACTGCCTCAAGATGGCTGGGATTCGAAACGAGGTGCAGATCGACAGTTGTATTGCCGCTGGCATCCTTCCACTGGCCGGTTGCACCAAGATGGTATTTCACGTCTCCGCTGCCGAGCACGCTGCGCGGATCAATATCTTCGAATTTGGAAAAAATCGCCGCAGGCGCGATACCGATGACGTTGGCCATCACGTTCAGGCGTCCGCGATGGCTCATGGCCAGAACCGCTTCCCTCATACCGCGGTCGGCTGCGCAATGGAGCACCGTATCGAGGAACGGGATGAGTGCCGTAACGCCCTCGAGCGAGAATCGTTTTGTGCCGGGATAGCGCGCCTGAAGAACTTGCTCGAAGATGTCGGCGCGAACCAGGAGATCGAGAATGCGCCGCCGGTCCGGCATCGGCTCTTCGCGCTCGAACCGCTCCTCAATCCACCGGCGCTTCGTGCCATCCGCGATCTGCATGAACTCAATGCCGATGGTTCCGCAATAAAGGTGCCGAGCCCTGTCGGCTAGAGGATTCGCAACCTCAAGCTCCGGAATGACCTGCGGTTGCAGGTACTGCCCTAGGGGATCGAGCTTCGCTTGAAGATATCCCCATCGGCGAAAATCGTCCATGATGTTGCTCCCTGTGTCCGGTACGGGCTGGAGGGGCTGGGCCGCTGTGATTCCCATATGCGTTCACCTAATGGCTCGCTAACGCAGGGTGCAGTTGATGCGAGCCTCTAACCTATCCGATTCTAAGCCTTGCTTGATTCGAAGATGTCGATGACAGATGTACCCTTTGCCGGGATGCTTGATTCATTTCCCGCGACTAGGCCCACGGTCGAGAATGGAGCTGTCAGAAGAATGGTGATGCAATGATTCAGGCTGAAGTTGGCGGCGCGGCGAGAGTTGATCCAGGGATTGGCGCACAACGGCCCGGCTTCATGATCCGTGATTTCACGATCGTTTCAAAGCGTGGCGAAGACGTCCGCATTTCGAGCTTCCGTGGCCGCTCGAATCTAGCCATCGTCTTTCCCGGACACTCAGACGCGATGCGGGTCTTCCTGGAAGATGTAGGTCGGCACGATCACGAATTCACCGAGCAGGACACGATGGTTGTGGTTGTCGTTCCCTACGGGCCAGAAGAGCAGGCAATCCCAATTGAGAACATCCCACCATTCCTTGTCCTCTATGACAAGACATACACCGTGTATCAGCTCTCTGGAACGACGGATGGGAATGGCCGTCCGGTTCCGCTCGCTTGTTTGACCGATCGTTTCGGAGAGATAGTTTCAACTTACGTTGCACCCAGCCACTCGATGCTCCCGAACGTTGCGGAGATCTTACGCACGATCGACTACGTGAACCAACAGTGTCCTGAATGCGAACCGCCGGAGTGGCCGCGATAGCGTGAGCGCAGGGGCGAAACAGGTCCTCATGGTATCGGCAGCAGCGCCCCTGAGCACGCTCGAGAACATCGAGAGGGCAGCAACTCATTTGCGGATATATGCATGTGAAAAGCAAATTCACACCAGAGGAGAAACGATGGGTCAGCCAGACGGCAGCAGAGAGGTTCGAAACAAAGTGCAATCCAGCGCTACGCGGCACCGCTGGGGTGTTATTCTCGCTGGCGGCGATGGGACACGCTTGCAGCCTCTCACGCGCCTGGCATGCGGCGACAATCGGCCCAAGCAATTCTGCCCGCTTCTGGGCGGGAAAACACTTCTGGCCCAGACGCGACGGAGAGTTGCCAAGACCATCGATCCGGATCATGTATTCTTTGTGTTGACGAAAAAGCATGAACCCTTCTATGAAGAAGCACTGGAATCTATTCCTAAATTCCAGAAGATTGTTCAGCCGAATAATCAGGGTACACTACCAGCAATTCTCTGGAGTCTGTTGCATCTCTTCCATGCCGATGACAGAGCCCTGGTCGCTTTCTTCCCGTCCGATCACTACTTTAGAAACGAGGCCGCTTTCATTTCCACCATCGAACGCAGCTTCGACTTCGCGGAGAAAGAACTTGATTCGGTGATTCTGCTCGGCGCCGGTGCCGAACGCCCAGAAACGGAGTACGGATGGATTGAGCCTGGGTCCGTTACGTCGACCGGATTTGGCCGCGAGTTTGCCCCGGTGCGCCGCTTTTGGGAGAAGCCTCCTCTCGAAACTGCGAGAGTGCTATTGGCGCAAGGTTGTCTATGGAACACGTTTGTGATGATCGGTAGTGCCGCTGCGTTTCTCGAAATGATCAGGCATACCGCACCTGTCCTTTGTGAAAGATTCGACGCGGCACTGACAAACAGCGATCCGGGATCTGAAGAGCGCAAGATGCAGGTAGTCTATGACGGCCTCAATCACCTTGGTGCGTCCGATTTTTCTCGCCAGGTACTCGCAGTGAGCACGGAAAGACTTCGTGTCGCGAGTTGTGGTGAAGTTGGTTGGAGCGATCTCGGCGAGCCGCGAAGGTTCATTGCCGCGTTGGCGGGCAACGGCGACGAAAACCCGTGGGCAGTGGCGGAAATCTGCAACAAGTGCGGGCTCACGCACGAGCAAATCGTCACATTATCCGGCCAGGAGAAGAGCAGCACTCCAGTCCAGGAACCTGTGATGCTGCCTTCTTCCGCATAAGCAAGGCGGGAAGGGTTCGGAGATTCAGCCGTGGGTCCCACTGGCCCGTCACGCCTCGAAAGCCACACGAGCTCGCATGGCCATGCGCGTAACAATACGGACTCCAGCAAATGATGATCAAAACGCGAGCTACGCGGCAGGAAGGAGAACACTGAAATGTCGATGGCGAACACTGTCATGATCCCAACCAAAAACCAGATCGGAGGGGTAAACATAAGTCTGGCCACGGATGGCATACGGCTTCCGAGGGCGACAAGCGG
>JANXQR010000031.1 GCA_025353435.1 Acidobacteriota bacterium
CTTCGTCTGCGGTGAAGAAACCGCGCTCATCGCCTCCATTGAAGGCAAACGCGGCCAGCCTAAACCGCGCCCCCCATATCCCGCCGTCAGCGGCCTCTGGGGTAAGCCCACACTCATCAATAATGTTGAGACCTTCGCCAACGTCGCCCCCATCCTTCGCATGGGCGGCAAAAAATTCGCCGAAATCGGAACCGAAAAGAGCAAGGGCACCAAGGTCTTCGCGCTCACCGGAAAAATCACCAACACCGGGCTCGTTGAAGTCCCCATGGGCATGAAACTCCGCCAGATCATTGAGGGCATCGGCGGCGGCGTACCTGACGGCCACACCTTCAAAGCCGTCCAAACCGGCGGACCGTCCGGCGGCTGCATCCCTGAGCATCTCCTCGATATCGAAGTCAGCTACGAGTCGCTCATTCAAGTCGGCTCCATGATGGGCTCCGGCGGCATGATCGTCATGGATGACACCTCCTGCATGGTCAACGTCGCCCGCTTCTTCATCGAGTTCTGCATGACCGAGTCCTGCGGCAAATGCATCCCCTGCCGCGCCGGCACCGCACAGATGCACACGCTCCTCACCCGCATCTGCTCCGGCTCCGGCACTATGGACGACCTCGACCTGCTCGTCGATCTCTGCGGAACCATCAAGGAGACCAGCCTCTGCGGCCTCGGCCAGACAGCGCCCAATCCCGTCCTCAGCACCCTGCGCTACTTCAAGAACGAGTACATCGAACACATCGTAGGCAAGCGCTGCCCCGCCGGCGTCTGCAATATCAGCGCGAATAACGCCGTCGAACCACACCTGGAGGTCCTCGTATGACCACGGCCGTAGACGTCAAAACACTCTTCATCGATGGCAAAAACGTCAGTGCCCGCGCCGGCCAGACCATCCTCGAAGTCGCGCGCGAAAATGGCATCGAGATTCCCACCCTCTGCCATCTCGACGGCCTCGGCGACGTCGGCGCATGCCGCATCTGCGTGGTCGAAGTCAAAGGCTCCCCCAAGCTCTTCCCTGCCTGCGTCACCTCCATCTTTGAAGGCATGGAAGTCACCACGCAAACTGAGCGCCTGCAGAAGCACCGCCGCACCATCCTCGAGATGCTCTTCGCCGAGCGCAATCACATCTGCTCCGTCTGTGTGGCCAACGGTCACTGCGAATTGCAGACCTTGGCCCAAGATCAAGGCATGACCCATGTCCGCCTTCCTTACCGCAACCCTCAGCTGGAAGTCGACGCCTCCCACGAGCGCTTCACCATCGACCACAATCGCTGCATCCTCTGCACCCGCTGCGTCCGCGTCTGCGCCGAGATTGAAGGCGCACACATTTGGGACGTGATGGGCCGCGGCATCGATTCCAAGGTCATCACCGACTTGAACGACCCATGGGGTGACTCAGGCTGCACGCGCTGTGGCAAGTGCGTCCAGGTATGCCCCACCGGAGCCTTGTTCGACAAGAGCAAGATCGGCTCTGACCACCCCAAATACCCCGATTTCCTGCCTTACCTGAACATGATGAGGGAAGCCCAATGAGCAAACTGAAACTGGCAACGGTGTGGCTCGACGGTTGTTCCGGCTG
>JANXQR010000032.1 GCA_025353435.1 Acidobacteriota bacterium
CGCGCGGTCGCCGCCAGCCGCCGCGGCGCATTCTCCGCGCAGCGCTGCATCAGCGAAAGAGCCTTCTGGCGTTCCCTCACGCTGAGCGCTGCAAACGATGTACCGCCACTTCCTTGAATTGCCTGCGCAATTCCGCACACATTTCCAAAGCCGCGCAAATCCACAAACGGCTGCAGCAGTTGCCGAAATGCCGCCGAACTTCCTGCTTGCTGCCAAATCCCGTCGCGCGCCGCCATAAGCAGCTTCGTCGTCTTAGGGTCGTTGGGAAGATCATTCACCGGCAGAAATGAGGCGAACAGCGCATCATGAACCGAATGCAGCACAGAGTCTGACGAATCGCCCAGCCCAGCCTGCGCCAACGCGACGCTCGCGCCCAGCCCGCTGCATCCGATGGTCACAAAAAGCAAAGCCGCAAACAAATATCGACAGGACAGACTCCGAATACATCGCATGCGGGAAAGTATATCTCCACGGTTAAATTTCCATGCGTTAGGATGTGAGCCATGACCCGAAGCTTTACCACAATCCAGAAATGCGCTTTCGGCTTTGCGTTGCTCTTTCTTTTCGTGTATTCGCTCGACTATGTGCCCGGCATCATGGACTCCAACGGCAAGATGTTTGGTCTGTTCTCCATGACAACGTTTGTCGACGTGGGGCACCTCGGCCTGGGCCTCCTGGCGCTCATCAGCGGATTTGCAGGCCCTCGAGCCTCACGCGTTTACTTCTGGTTTCTTGGGTTCTTCTACGCGGCGGACGTCATCACCTACGTCATCCGCCATCTGCATCTCATCTCGCCCGTTACCAACCTGCTCGTGAACATGCCGCATATCCTGGTTTCCGTTGCGGCCTTTCTGATCGCCATCAACGTTGGAAAACACATTGCGAACCAACCCGTCGCGCGCGCGTAAATTCATTCGCTGGGTAGTGCGCGCGCTTGCGTGCGTCTGCCTCCTCACGCTGGCGGGGGCTTTCGCTTTCACCCTCCACTGCCGTCCAACCAGACTTCTGTTCATCCCGACTCCAGAAATTAGTCGCCATCCGGTCCAGACTGAAGGTATTGCCAACTACGCCCGTCCCGAGGAAGATACCTTCTACACCTATCCCGAGTGGTACATCGTATGGAGCTACCAATCCAAGGCAGATTTCCAAAGCAATCACCTTCCATCCGGCTACTCCTACTTCGGCGACATCGGCCAATTCTGGCGAGCGTCCTGCTGTGTGTTCGCGGCTACTCGCGCTCACTACCCATTCCCAACCGGCGACCACATCATGCTCGCCGTCATAGGATCCTCCTTCACCGTGGAATACGCTCTCAAGGGTCTGTACGAGGAGACAATCGGCCGGCTCAGCGAAGCCACGAGCCATCATCAGCCAGTGGCTGAGGACACCTACGCTGCCCAGGTGGCAGCAGGCTACGCAGAGTTCGTCCACGTCCGCCCGTTTTATGAGTTCTCGTTTGCCCATGCGCTGCACGGCTTATGGAGCGGTACCCCCTTCCGCGCTACTCACCTTGTGCGCACCATCGAACGTAGAGCGTGGCTAACTCTCGATTACTCGGTTGAGGCCGTCTATTGCGAAATAATCCAGCTTGGAACCCACGCCACTTACGGTTTCGAAGATACATCCACCGCCGCGTGGATCGAGTTTCCACCTTCCGACAACAGGCACATTGTGACCCCGCCAACGTCCTTCAGAGTTCTCCGCGATCTCGGAGACCACCAGGCCATCGTCCAGATTCCTCGTTACCAGGAGTTCACCACGGCGGCCCAGGACCTCATTCATAATGGAGCTCGCTTCCATCAGATTGCGGGCAACGAACTCATCGTTGTCTCCGCCATCTCCCCGGTCTACTGGACGAACCGCCTGCCGAATCTTCAATTGCTTCTGGCTCAGCCGTTGCTCACCGACACAGGCAATAAGCGCAATGTCCTTCTATGCCGTGTGACCGAACTCCACACCGTATTACCCGCTCTGGAGAACCAGGGTCTGAAGATCGAGCACATTTACGACTACTAGTTCGGCAAGTCCTGAAGGCGCGATGGCCCACGATCATCAGTGAGTCAGGACCAGCTCGTTGCCCAGGATGCGGTAAAGCGTGGACCGGCTTATGCCGAGCTGACGCGCCGCACGCAGCTTGTTTCCGTGGTTCAGATCTAGTACATACTGCACGTGGCGGTTGATCATGTCATCGAGCTTGAGCTCGTGGGGAGCGGGCGCAGTTCCCAACGGTTGCACCAGTTCTCCAGCCAGGGGCAGAGACAGGTCGCCCGGGCGAATCACCCCGTCCGCAGTCTCGAGCAGCGCCGCTTCCAGCACGCTTGCCAGTTCCCGCACGTTTCCCGGCCACGGGTGTTGCAAAAGCTTGCCCAGCGCCCCCGGCCCAAGTTCGACCGTGCGTTGCTGGTAGCGCGCGCAGATGCCTTCGAGCAGCGCCTGCGCCACTGGGCCAATGTCTTCGCGGCGCATGCGCAGCGGCGGAATGGCCAGCCGCACTGCCGTCAGACGGAAGGCAAGGTCAGGCATCAGAAGCCCCTGGCCCGCCATCTGCCGCAGCGGAGTCTGGGACGAGGCCACCAGCAGCACCCGCCCCAACGGTCGATCCTGCAGGCCCTTCAGAACGCTCAGCAGCAATCCCTGCCCCGGAGGAGCCAGCAGGTCGACGCGATCAAGATAGGTGAATCCGGCCATGGTTCCCGGATCAAGGTCAGTGAGCAGCCACTCGCGTGCGTCGCGCCGCTTGAAAGCGGTGCCGGCCAGGGCTGAACGGCTTAGAAGATAGCGGGCCAGTGTCTGTTTGCCCACGCCGTGCTCGCCTTCAATAGAGGCTACCTGCACATGGGGCGCGGCCATTTCGGCCTGCAGCAGCAACTTGCGCCATATTGCACTGATGCCGGCTGCCTGCCATCCGCCCGTTGCGTCGATTTCCGCAAGCGCTGGGTCCACCAGAGTCGGTCCCGGCACCGAGAGGTGGGATTGGAATTGCACGGCGTTTTGCATTGCGTTCAACGTGCCCTCGCCTCTGTGGCTCGGTTTGGAGCATTCCGGCCAACAGGGATTTCATCGGCGTTGAGGCTGGAAACATGAACGGAGGCTGTGGAGAAGCCGGCGAATTCATGCAGGGTTGCTCGGTGTGCCTAGTGTGCCTCTTTCTTGGTGCGGAAAAGTGTCCGTTTGCGGACACTTTTGCGAAATTTAAAACGGTCAAGTTGATTAAATTCATTCGATTACACACCGAAAAGGGGGGAATTTTGCTCGAATGTGATTTGGAACACAACAGCAGGGAACAGGGAACAGTGAACAGTGAAAAGTGAAGAGTGAAAAGTGAAAAAGGTAGTGAACAGAGTGCAGTGAACAGTGAAGAAAAGGCCCCGAAGAATCCGACGTTGTGCACTGCGTTCATTCCTTGCTCCTTTCGGTTCCGAGATTTGGTGGTGAAATGAAAAACGCCCGCTGGTTGGCGGGCGTTGCTTTTTTTGTCTCTATTTCAATGATAGCTGGTTACGCGAATTAATAATGGATTTTCAAATATATCTTTTCGCTTTGTTTTGTGTTGGTTGCGACGTTTTCCACAGGTTGGGCACTTGACAACTTTTTCGGAGTGACCCGTCAGTGAGACATTTCTGATTTTTACCGGTCGTCGTTTGCCGGGTTCGGTTGTCATCTTGGCTTACTTCCCCGAGTCCCCAAAGGCTAGGGACCTGGGGCACCCTCAGGGGGCTGGAAAGGTCAACGGGACCAGGGCCACCTGCCGAGCCCACTCATCGCAAAAGCGCGATGAATGGGGCACAGCTTCATCCTCTTTGGGTCGGCAACGCAGGTGGGAGACTAATCAGCAAGTTTGCGTCCGCTTGGCGGACATCGCGAATTGGCAAGTTGGCTGGTTACGCATGCCGGCTTTGGCACATGAGGATTCACCTATCGAGGTGACAG
>JANXQR010000054.1 GCA_025353435.1 Acidobacteriota bacterium
AAGCCGCTGTTGATTATTGCTGAGGATGTGGAAGGCGAAGCGCTTGCTACGCTGGTTGTGAACAAGCTGCGCGGCACGTTGAATGTGGCTGCGGTGAAGGCTCCTGGCTTCGGCGATCGTCGCAAGTCGATCCTGGGCGACATCGCGGTTCTGACGGGCGGCAAGGCCATCACCGAGGATCTGGGCATCAAGCTGGAAGGTGTGAAGCTCGAGGATCTGGGCAAGGCCAAGCGGATCACGATCGACAAGGACAACACGACGATTGTTGACGGCTCGGGCAAGTCGACGGACATTGATGGACGCGTGAAGGAGATCCGTTCGCAGATCGAGAAGAGCACCTCGGACTACGACAAGGAAAAGCTGCAGGAGCGTTTGGCCAAGCTGGTGGGCGGCGTTGCCATCATCAAGGTTGGCGCGGCTACCGAGACCGAGCTGAAGGAGAAGAAGGCTCGCGTTGAGGATGCGTTGCACGCGACTCGTGCGGCGGTTGAGGAAGGCATTGTCCCGGGCGGCGGCGTGGCCCTGGTCCGTGCGATTCCCGCGGTTGACTTGCTGATCAAGACGCTGGAAGGCGACGAGAAGATTGGTGCGCAGATTGTGCGCCGTTCGCTCGAAGAGCCACTGCGCCAGATCGTAGCGAATGCCGGCGAAGAGGGTGCAGTTGTGGTGGCGAAGGTGCTGGAGTCGAAGGATCAGCACTATGGCTACAACGCGGCCACGGGCGTGTTCGAGGACCTGGTGAAGGCCGGGGTCATCGATCCGACCAAGGTGACGCGCACTGCGTTGCAGAATGCGGCGTCGATTGCCGGACTGCTGTTGACCACTGAAGCATTGGTTGTCGAGATGCCTGAGCCGAAGTCGGCTCCGGCGGGCGGCGGCCACAGCGGCGGCGGCATGGACGGTATGTACTAAACCACCCCAGCGACGACGGCCAGTCGCCGGGGACCCCGGGGACTGGCCGTCCAGGCAATAGCGCCTTCGGCGCACAAGCAAGAACAAGAAGAAGGGCCTCCGGCTTCGGCTGGGGGCCTTTTTTTGGTTTCTTGGTTTACTAGAAATAGAATTATTGGTATCATTGGTATTGTTGGTATTTCAAAGTTCGTACTGAGGCGATATGGAAAGCCTGCATGCGCGTACCCTTCGAATTGCGGATGGGGTCTGGATAGCTACGGCCTTGCTCCATCGCGAACACCCGGAACGTCCCGATTTCACGGAGTCGGAAATACAGGCACGTTTTTTGGCGGAGGGGCTCCCGCGAGGGAAGAACCTCAACTCGCTTCCGACCAACGTGAACTCTCATTGCGTCGCCAACCGCCCCAGATCGCGCAAACGTGCTGACCCTGGGAAGGTTCAAGGGGGGCCATACAGAATCCTCTATGAAACGCGATCTGGATTCAGACGGCTCTATCGTCAGGGTGACGATTTTCATCCGGATCGCGCTCAACCCAGAAAGCCTTCAAAATCGATTCCCAAGAAGGCAGAAATCCCTGAACAGTACTGGGAACTTCTCGACTGGTACCATGCATGGGCCCAGCCCGGCAACGCCATTGTCGCCATTGCCCACATCGAAGACGATCCCTTGCTGCGCCTCCGCGGATCGGGTCGTCACATCTGGGCTGATGAGCATGCCGACGAATATGTTGAGCGATTGCGGAGGGATTCCGAGTGAGCAAGATATTCTTCGACACCAACGTGTTTATCTATCTCTTTGAAGACTATGAACCGTTTAGCAGCATGGTAGATGCAGTTTGGCGGAGGATGATTCAGCGCGGCGACAAACTGGTAACGTCAGCCATGACGCTCGGTGAACTACTGGTGAAACCTTCGCGGCTTGGGCAAGCCTCGCTGGTAGAGCAATACGACAAAGCCATCCGAGCGAGGGCGCAGGTCATTAGCTTCGATCATTCCGTGGCCTGGCGCTATGCAACCTTACGGGCTACTCACACCATACGAAACGCCGACGCGATCCAACTGGCCTGCGCCGCTCATTTTGGTGTCGACTTGTTCATCACGAATGATCGGCTGCTGCACAAACTCGACGTTCCCGGCATTGGGTTCATCGCCCCGTTAGATCGAGTTCCCTTGTAAGTGGCCGCTATTCTGAAGGCCTCCGGCTTCGGCTGGGGCCTTTTTTGTTGTGGCTTGAGGATTTCCCGTTGTGAAAGTTGTAGTATTGGCCGATGCCTGAACCCCTCGCTAAATTGATGGACTTTGCGGCGCGCTATACAACCGCGTGGTGCAGCCAGGATGCGGCGAAGGTTGCTGCGTTCTTTGCGGAGGATGGATCGCTCACGATCAACGACAATGAGCCGGCCGTTGGCCGAAGAGCCATAACCGAGTCGGTTCAGTCCTTCATGTCGGCGTTTCCCGACTTGAGGGTGGCGATGGATGACGTGAAAGTGGACGGGGATCTGGCCGAGTACCACTGGACGTTGACCGGCAGGAACACGGGGCACGGCGGGAAAGGAAATCCGGTTCGCATCAGCGGCATCGAGGTTTGGGAATTTGGGCCTGACGGACTGATCCGAACATCGAAGGGCCGTTTTGACAGCGGGGAGTATCGTCGACAACTGGCGATGTAGGGTTGCGATGCTGCCACGAACGTTTATGGGAGAGGCGTGAAAGGCCTCCAGCGGTTGCTGGAGGCCTTTTGATTTTGAGGGAAGGTGGACGAGGTCGGGTGCGGGGAATTCCCGCGGTGTGCGGGATCAGTTGGTGGAGTGTTTGAGGGCCGTCAAGAAGCGACGCGGACGGCGTTGATGACCGTAACAGTGGCTGTCGTTGGAGCTGGAGGCTGCTTTTTGTGAGTGCGGAGCCAGCCGGCGGAAAGCCAAGAACCAGGGATGGA
>JANXQR010000067.1 GCA_025353435.1 Acidobacteriota bacterium
TCAACGCCGCCATGAAGGCTTTTATCGGACGCCCAAGATAGTCGCCATAAAGGTTGGGCCGGGCCAGCGCGAATGTGAGCTTTCCATTGTCGTGCGGATAAGTTCGGTCGATCTGGGCGCCCACTGCATTAAGATCGGCGACCGCCTGCGCTGGCGTGACCCCCGCCTTCAGGTGCCCCAGCAACATGAACACCCATCGTGTCTTGCGATCGTTCAGGTCCTCGGTTCCGAACTGCGCGTGATTCACGATGGGCACAAACATGGCGGCATTGAAAAACACCAGCGACCCGCGGTACTCCGGCGGCGCCACGCCGATGATGCTGTAGGGGTGCTTGTTCAGCCGCACCACGCGCCCCACTACGCCCCGGTCGCTCTGGAAATTGTCCTGCCAGTACGCGTAGCTCAACACGATGTAAGGCGCACTGTTGGTGCCGTGGTCATCCGCGCTGTGATAAAGGCGGCCCAGGTAAGGCTTGAGTTGAAGCGCGTCAAAGTAGTTCGCACTGGTCTCCTCCATCCACACGCGCGACGGATCGCCACCCGTATCGAGGCTCGCGGCGGACACCGTAAAACCCGCCAGGTCCTCGATGCTGTGGTTGCGGTCGCGCAGATCGAGGTAGTCCGGGTACGACTGGTAGGAGCTTGCCTCGTTTCCATGCTGCAACTCGTAAAGGGTCTCCGCGTGGGGCACATTCAGCGGCCGCAGTATCAGCGCATTCAACACGCCAAACACGACTGAGTTTGCGCCGATGGCCAGCGCCAGCGTAAGAATTGCAGCAATGGTGAAGCCGGGCGACTTGCGCAGCAAGCGCAGCGCGAATCGCAAGTCCTGATGGACTGACCCGATGAAGTTGCCGCCCAACTGCTGGTGAATCTCCTCTTTGTACTTCTCGCGCCCGCCAAACTCGATGCGTGCCCGGCGCTCCGCCTCGGCGCGGCTCAGGCCCGACCGTTCCAGATCGTCAGCGCGATGCAGGATGTGCGAATGGAGTTCCTCTTCCATTTCCTCGGCAACTTCGGAATGATGGAAGAAACGGGAAGCGAGAGATCGAGCATTGGCGAGCAGATTCATACTTCCTCCGCACTGGCAGCCAAGGCGGTCGTCATCGCCAATGAGAGGCGGTTCCAGCTCTCGGTCTCTTCGGTGAATCGCATGCGGCCGGTCGCCGTGAGCTCATAAAACTTGGCGCGGCGATTATTGTCCGATGTGCCCCACTCGGCTTTGAGCCAGCCCTTGCGCACCAGCCGGAAGAGCGCCGGATAGAGCGCGCCCTGTTCGATGAGCAGCGCCTGCCCGGTGATCTGGGCGATGCGCAGCAGCACGCCATAGCCATGAAGCGGACCGAGCGAGACCGCTTTGAGGATGAGCAGATCGAGGGTTCCGGGAAGCAGTTGAGCCTGGTCGGGCATTTGCCCTCCTAAGATGATAAGGAGAGTAGCGCCGCTTTCCTAAGCTGTCAAGGAGAAAGAATCGGGTTAGTTTCCGGACTGGTGCTCCGGAACCGGGTTGGCGCTGTCGACCCACGCTGTGTAAATCATGTCGCGCAGCATACTGGCCCCGGCTGCAAGGCGCTCGGCCGTAAAGTCCCGCGACTCCCGCGAGCCCGCCCCGCTGAACCCGCCCGCCTTCTCAAATTGATAGACCTTTTCGACATAAGTCGCCGTGTGCCGCAGGTAGCTTACGTAAGAATCGAACATGTCGCCATCGATCGCGTGGGGCGCCGTCATTTTTGGCTGCACATCGGTGGCGTGAAGGTTGGCCGCGACAAAGGACCCCTCAAACTGCCAGTGGATCCGATGTTCGGTGGTGTAGCCATTAGGGTTAGGACCGGTCCAGCCGTTGTATTGAACGGTGGTGTGCAGTGGCTGGGACGCGTCGCCCACATAATGCCCGAGCCAACCCGCGTAGAAAATTGCCGCCCGCTCCACTGCTGAAGTGTCCTGGTGGGCGGCCGACTCCTGGCGATATTCCCGCAGCGCAGCTTTCAAACGCTCCCAGACTTCCGTGGCTTCCCAGGGCTGCAGGCCGACCTTTTCCGGGCGCTGGCCGGCGGCAAACACCTTGGCCTCAAAGTCCAGGCGGCGATGCGGCAAGGGGCCAATGGCGTCGGCCGGCTCAAGGTCGATGAAGTGCTCAGGGGCTTGCGCGGCGCTCAACTCGGGCTCGGCAGGGGAACGCCAGCGGTCCGGCTCCGGTCCCAGGTACTCAATTTCCTTTGTTGCCTCGTCAGACCGCAGGAAAGCGGGCACATCTGCCGGTAAAGTGCTCACTGCAAGCCGGTTAATCATGCGGTGACCCTCGTTGCCCCACCCCATGGCGGCCGGCGGCTGCATTCCGATAGAGACCAGCGCAACAAGCGCAGAAAGGGAAGAGAACGAAGGCGATTTCCTAAACATGTCAGACAGTATACGGATTGCGCTGGAACCAGACTGTTAACCCAACCAGCCACAATTCCAGCGTCCGGCCATTTTCCATACAAACGATATTGGACGCACCATTTTCCTGGGGGTTACCTCCGAATTTCCTGAAATTCCCATTAAATTCATTAAATGAACAGGTCATCCAGTCAGGCGAAAGCGAATTGGCTCCGTTAACCCACCATCTTTACATCTGGTGATGACTGTTCTTGCCAGTCGTATTTTCAGCGGTCTAGTATTCCACCTAGTCCAGCTGGGTGTCCCACGAAATGAAACCCAGCCGTGCGCCAGCATGCAGTTTGTCCCGCATTTGCAGAGTTCCACAAAGAGCGGCGCTTTCCGGCGCCGAGGGAGTGTTCCAACATGGCATGGTATGCCTACTGCATTGGTGAAAAGCAAGCCTTTCCTGAGTTAGCCCGTCATCGCAAACCAGTACCTTTGGAAACTGTCGTTGGGGTAAGTGGGAACCAGGTTTTTCTGTATCCCGCCAGCGACCTTGCCGTGATCGTAAGCGAACACAATCCATCAGAGAATCTCAACCAGAAATCCGGGATTGACCACGCCCGGGTCATCGCAGACTGTTTTCAACATTCAACTGTCCTTCCCTTCCGCTTCGGCACGGTTTTCAACGATGACGAAGCCCTCCGCAAGTCGATTCGCTCCAACCAGCGCCAATTCCTCAACAATATTGATAAACTCCGCGGCAAAACAGAGATGCATCTGAAGATCTTCGTCGACGACTGTTGCGCGAAGGAACTCGTCAAGCATCTCCCACCCGAAGGAGTAGGACGCGGGTACCTCACCAGTCTTCGCGAGAATGCCGTGCGGCAGCGTGAGCGCCAGACGCGGGCCCGCGCAGTGAGCTTCCAGATGCATCGGCTGTTTGCTCCTCTCGACGAGGAAGTCAGCTGCCGGCTCACCGAAAGCGGCAAGATGGTGTTGGACATCGCCCACCTGATCGATCGCAAATGCGTGGAGCGATATCACAATAAGTTCGCGAGCACCAGTGCCACAATGCGCGACTGCCAGATGCAGGTTTCTGGACCCTGGCCGCCGTATCACTTTGTACACCGCCTCACTCGCGGCAACACGGCGACGTCCGTCGCGCCTGTTCCGATGAATCCTACCGCCCCAGTTGTTCGGATTCCCGAGCCGGCCGTACACGCAATGGCCTGACGCTGAACTCTCATTAGTCTGCACCAAGACAAAGCCCCGGCAATTGCCGGGGCTTTTCTTTAGTACCAATGCACCGACTCCGCCCTCTTGTATGATTCACACGTTTGCAATTAGTCCATGAATCGTCCGCGAAAACAGCGGGCTTGGGAGTTCAATGTTCAACAAGTGGTCCCGGCGGCAGTTTCTCGCCAACGCAGCGGTATCGGCAACGGCCCTCTCAGTTGGCGCAAAGTCCAAACGTGCGCTGGCTTTTGGTTCTCCATTGAGTGGCAGGTTCCTGACCCACGTTTCTGTTCTACGCGTGAATCAGATTGAGGTCACACCGACCCGCAATATCGGACTCGATGAAGCGGTAGACAACCGCCCCGAGCGCGTTCGCTCACGACGCGAGGCCTTTGATCGAGGCTGCCCGGGAGGTCGCATGACGTGGGCCATCAGTTGGCTGGCGCTCATTGACACCCGCAAGGAATATGTTGAGGCGCGCAAGATGCTTACCTCATTCCACGATCGCTACGGCGACGAAATTACCTTCATCCCCGGCGGCTATTTCGCTCCCATGTACGACACGAGGGAGCACAACAGGCAGACCATCCACAAAGCGCTCTCCATGATTACGACCATGGTGGGCGGTAGTTATCGCCCGCAAAGCCTTGTTGCCGGCTACCTTGACGCGGAGAACCAGCGCTTCCTTGCCGCGGACGAAGGCATCCATGTGTGCCAGGGCCAGATCTGGAGCCAGCACGCAATCGACAATGGCGACGGCGACGGCGGCATTTGCTATCCGTATTATCCGAGCCGCGAGCACTATCTGAAACCGGCACAAGGTCCCCCCGACTTCATCGACTGCGTCTGTCTGGATGGGTGGACCTGCGACTTTCTCCCTGCGCGTCGCAACGGCTTTGAAGGAGGCTTCAACAGCCGGGTGGGCGTAGGTCCAATCGAGACCGTCGGCAATCTCGGTGTCACGGCCGGACGCAAAGAGATGATGGATACGACCGCGATCCACTTCGATCGCGGACAGGCTATGAATGGCTTCGGTTTTGTGACGTCGATCTGGGAGCTCTCGATAGGACATGACGAAGACCTGACCGCGTGGCTTCAAGCCGTGCGTGATCGATGGCCCGACACGAAAGTCATGACGGAAGGTGAATTTGGACTTGAATGGCGGAGCCACACTCCCAACAACCAGTCTCTCAACTACCGATTCGAGGAGAGAGGGACGGGCGCGCCGGGATCAGAGAAGGAACTCGAAATCAAGTGGTTCATGAATCAAGAATTTCGACTGGCGCTCATCCGTGATTGGGTCAAGAATACCCCGCAGCTGGTGCTGGACTTCACTCGCTATGACTTGAAGGCGGAAGAGCCCAAAGGGCCGGAGCGCGAGTGGAGCCTGATGAACGTGCTCAATCAGAAAGGTACTCGGCCCCAGGACAAGCCAGTACCGTTGCATCGATTGAGCGAGCGTGACCAGCAACGCATTTACAAACGCTATCCTGAGTTACATGGCTGACTCGCCCGCCCAGCCATCGCCTTTGACTAACCAGTCTGAAAGAAGGTCGCCCAAAGAATTTTGCGCATGAGGCAAAGTAATGGACAAGACACTCATTCCAAGTTTGATCTCGTCTCTTGTGGCCGTCTGCGCTGCCTCCATTGCGGTTTGGGGCCAACTTCGCGTGAAGCGGGTCGAAGCTCAGCTGGAGTTGCAGAAGGCAGAAGCCGAGCATCGAGCCGAAACAGCTCAAACTGCGCGTCAATTTCGCGAGCCTCTTGGGCGTGCTGCCTATGAGCTACAGAGCCGGATTTTCAATATCATCAAGGGCGGCTTTCTCACTGAGTATTTGGAAAGCAGTGACGGTCGCACGCAGTCGTATGTAATCAACCACACGGTTTTCGTAGTTGCACAATATTTTTCCTGGACAGAACTCATTCGCAGAGAGATTCAATTCATCGACTTGGGAGAAGACGAGGAAACGCGCCAGCTCGCTCACCTTCAACACAAGATCTATTCAGCCTGGCAAACCGACAAATATCATCCGCTGCTGCGAGTGTTCGGTGGTGAGCAACACGCAATCGGCGAGCGGATGATCTGGGAGGGGCCGCGCGGTCCACAGTGTATGGGGTTTGCTTCTTTTCTGGACTACATTAAAGGCGGCCCGGATCCGTTGATTTGCGCCTTGAAGGTCGATATCGAGTCACTTGGGCCTCGTCTTGAAGAAGCAGTGCCGCGGCTGACCGAGCTGCAGCATTCTCTGATTGATCTTGTAGTGTTCCTGGATCCCGGCGCGGTGCGGTTTCCTCAGAAGAATCGCACAAAGATCAGCTCGAACCCATGAGCTTCATGGACCCGGAAAATCAAGCGAGCGCGATGCCGCTTAATTGAACCTGGCCTGACGGTTTAGTTTGCGCCCTGCGTTCCCGCGCCCTTGCGGCGGCTCAGAACGAATGAGGCGCGACGATCCTTCGACGCATGATCGATCTGCTTCCAGAAACCTACGAAGTAATCAATCGCCGAAATTGTCGAGACCAGTACAGTGAAGTAGACGGCCGTCACTGCCATCCACTTGACTGGGATAATGAGCCAGCCAAACTGCCACTGGAACCAGTGGTGCGCCAATATCGCCGACACCACCGACACAATCTGAATCACGGTCTTGAGCTTGCCCAGATCGCTGGCCTGGATCGTGAATCCTTCTGATGCGGCAATTGAGCGCAGACCAGAGATCAAGAACTCGCGCCCGATAATGACAACCGCGATCCAGACCTTGACGACGTCAGGGTTGTAGGCCACCAGCGCGATCAGCGCGGCCGTCACCATAATCTTGTCCGCCAGAGGATCGAGCAGCATGCCCATTGTCGTGATCTGACCGCGTTTGCGCGCCAGGTATCCGTCCACTCCGTCGGTGATCGAAGCAAGAACGAACAGGATCGAAGCCAGCAGTTCCTGTTCCGCGCCATTCTTGTAGGGGAAGTGAACCGACAAAATCCACAGCAGCAGCGGGATCATAACAATCCGGCTCATCGTAATGGAGTTGGGTAGATTCATCAGACTCAGGTCAGATACGACGAAACCTCAATGGTATGACTTCCAGAATTTAAAAATGCTGAAGATTCATTGGTACCGACCCGCTCCAATGAAGTCTCGACGGCGCAACGTTGCCTACCATAACTATATCCGTCTTTCCGCAGCGCGTGTATCCGCGGAGGTCTGGAATGCGGTTCGTTTCAGGCCAAAGTTTGCAATGAAATGGGCTGGATTCTCAAAAGAGCGAGCCAAACAGGAGCCGGATCGGCGAAACTTTCGGTCGCGCAAAATGACGGCAAGCCCCTCAAAATGAATGAGAAGCCCGCACCTTCATTCAGCCGGATTCGGTCCCGGAAACTTCTGCTCAGTCAAATTGCCTCGCTGGAGGATTGCCTCGTCACATCGCATCCATCGGGTGAATAGCGGCCAATTTAGCCGGTTCGCGATTGTGCCCGTTCTTCATTGATTCCTTATGCGCATCTTCCTACCGTTAAGAATGGACGAGCACTTCCCCACCTTCCTGCCTCTTCGATCCCGAAAGAAATGTTCGTTCTTCATGTGCACGTCCATGCGCAGACTCGCGCCCGAATCATCTCAACTCGGGAAGCGACACACCACAGCCTGAACAACTTTTTTCTGGAGGATAAGCGCAATGCTTCATCGATCTACTCGAAGTGTATTCGCCGCACTACTGTTGACGTTAGCCGCAGTGATCGCTATTCCGATCGCCAGTGTCGGCCAGACATTCCGCGGCGGAATCAACGGAACCGTGACCGACCAATCGGGCGCAGTCGTGCCCGGGGCAACAGTTGAAGTTGTTGACCCGGCAACCAGCGTTTCCCACAAAACCATCTCCTCCAGCGCGGGAGAATTTGTTTTTCAAGACCTGCAATTGGGCGCGTACACCGTGACGGTAAAAGCCACAGGATTCCAACCGACAGCAATTTCAAAAGTGCCCGTGACCGCGGGCGTCATCTATACGTTGCCCGTGAAACTCTCGGTCGCCTCGACCGGTGAAACCGTGGAAGTATCCGCGTCCGGACTGGCGCTGGATACCACCACAACTACGCAGACCACGGACATTCCCGAAGTTGAAGTGCAGGACATTCCCCTCAACGGCCGCGACTTTACGCAGATGATCGGCCTCGCCCCAGGGTTCGCCGGGTACGCGCTCGGCGGGTTCGGATCAGTGAATGGAACGCGCGGCAATCAGGTGAACTGGCAGATTGATGGCGCCGACAACAATGACTGGTGGCATAACATTCCGGCGGTGAATCAGGGTGGTGTCGAAAACATCGCCGGTGTCACGCTTCCCATCGACTCCATTGCCGAGTTCAGCCTTCAGACGCAATCGTCCAGCGAAGTGGGCCGTAACCCTGGAGGCACGGTCAACCTGGTCACCAAGTCGGGTAGCAATAAGGTGCACGGCTCGGCTTACTACTACGAGCGTAACCAGGCGCTGGCGGCCACCAATCCGTTCAACACGCTGGGCGACCTGCCGCTCTCAAATGTTCAATGGGGCGCTTCGCTTGGTGGTCCGTTCTGGAAGGACCACACTTTCTGGTTTGCCAACTTTGAAAAGCAGAAGTTCAACATCGCAACGGGTAACTCGAGCGTTGAACCGAATGCCAGATATCAGAAAGATGCGATAGACCTTCTGAATAACTCGGATAGCAGCAATGGTAATGTGCCCTTCGGGGTGTACACGCCGGTTGCTGTCAACCCGGTCATGCAGACGCTCATTACTACCCTTTGGCCAGCGAATCTCATATCCGGAGACTCATTGTCGGCCATCCAGAGCCCCGCTCCCGAATTTGGATACAGCTACAACGGTGTCATGAAGGTTGATCACACGTTTAATCAGAAGCACAATATCTCGGCCCGCGCATTCCTGGGTCAGGGCAACCAGACTGCTCCGGTAGGACAATCCGATATCAATCCTTGGTATTTCGAAATCGGGCCGATCCACGTATACAACTACTCTGTCGCCGATAATTACGTGATCACGCCATCGATTGCCAACTCGGTGACCATCGGAGTGAATTACTTCAACCAGACCTTCTCCGACGCCAAAACCGACTTTGGCTCAGTCGCATCCGCCGGGTTCGTGACCGGATCGAAATTCCACAACGCTCCCAATATCAAGATCGCTGGATTCGATCCCACCGGAAACACCGCTCCAGCCGGCCGGAACGATATCACCGGCCATCTCGATGACGCATTAAGCTGGACAATCGGCAAGCATCAGCTTCGTCTGGGCGGCGAGTACCGCCAAGCCCAAGTCAACGAATTCTACTGGCGCCATTCCAACGGCAGTTTCACGTTCGATACCAACTATCCTTCGCCCTGGGACGCAACTGACAGCGAAGGGAACCCCGTCGTCGATGTTGATAAGAAGGTCAAGTCGTTGGCAAACTTCCTGGCCGGCTACATGACCAAGGCGGCACAGGCGTTCGGAAACCCGGAACGCACGGTCTATTCGCATGCATTCGACGTGTTTGCCCAAGACAGCTATCAATTGACTCCAACTCTGAATGTCAATTTCGGCGCTCGTTATGACTTCATGCAGCCGATGCATGACAGCAAAAAGGACCTCTCGGTATTCCGGCCCGGAACGACAGCAACCGACATCGCGTTTCAGGGTGTCGACATCAGCAACATTTACGATCCGGATTACACCAGCATCAGCCCGCGCGTGGGATTTAGCTGGCAACCAAAGTTGTCTCCCGGCACCGTGATTCGTGGTGGCGCTGGCATGTTCTTTGATACGCCGAACGCCAATCCGTTCCTGGATAACCGTCCCGGCAACAGCGCGCCGAACGGGCTTGAAGGCAATCCGGGCGGAAGCAGTCCGGTTGTGACCGGCACCAAGGGCAACAACACGGTGGTCAGCGGAACGCAGATTATTGCCACTCCGAGTCCCACTGGGTCACCATGCCCGGTCGATAGTCCCTGCGGCGCGTTCAGCGTGGCAAAGAATTTCCGCTCTCCCTACAACATCAACTACAGTCTTCAGGTTGAACACTCGCTGGGCGGCAAAGTCATCCTTCAATTGGGATACGTAGGCAGCGAAGGCCGCAAGCTCCTGAGTCTCCTCGATATCAACCAGGGAATTGCAAACGGCACAGACACCGCGACGCCAGGTAAATACAGCGGCACTCCCGTACAGAAAGGTGATCCCTGCACGATCGGCGGCAACTGCTACTCCGATATCAACCAGATTCAAAGCATTGGCACTTCGAATTACAACTCCCTTCAAGCGGTTCTGCGCACCACGGCATGGCACAGCCTCACATCCCAGCTCTCCTACACTTGGGGCAAAAACCTGGACGAGGTTTCGCAATATCGCGGCGCGCTTCCGCAGGACAGCTACAACTTCAAGGGCGACTACGGCGCGTCCGACTTCGACACGCGCAACACGGTGGTCGGTTATGTCGACTACGCGATTCCGACCTTCAAAGGACCGAAACTACTCACTGGCGGCTGGGCTCTGAATTCGGCGTTCAGCTTCAAAGGTGGACAGCCGATCACAATTTACGCGGCGACCGACTCCAGCGGAACCGGCCTGGGCGAGCAGCGTCCCAACCAGATCAGCAATCCACTTGCCGGAATCTCCCATAAGCTCGTCAAACCTACGGGTGGCACTCCTTACGTCCAATGGCTGAACACAAACGCATACGCACAGCCTGCTACGGGCACATGGGGCAACACTCCGCGCAACAACGTGTACGGACCTGGCTTTACCGACGTCGATCTTTCGGTATTCAAGAACACCAAGTTCAACATCCACGATTTCCCCATCAACGCTCAGTTCCGCGCCGAGATGTACAACGTCGGCAACCGCATCAATCTTGCCAGCCCGGCCTGCACGCAGCTTTGCAACGACTACTGGGACGGCTCCAGTGATTTTGCCGGAGCCTTTGGCAGCACAAGCTCGACCATCGGTTCGGGTAACTACTCTCCGGGCATCGGGCCTGGCGAGCCGTTCAACGTACAGCTTGCTCTAAAGATCATGTTCTAAGCGCTACAGCGATTAAAAACCGAATCGCGGGTTGTCGCTTCGAAAGAAAAAAGAGGAGGGACTCTCAAGAGTCCTTCCTCTTTTTCGTTCTGCAGTTAACGTGGAAATCTCTACGCGTACAACCCGCGCTGCTTGATGGTGAACGCCACGCGATCAATCGCCAGCATGTACGCCGCAATGCGATTGTTCACATTGTGCGCTTCGGCATAGCGCACCACGTCATCAAAGCTGTCGCGCAGAATCGTCTCCAGCTGTTCGTTGACAATCGCTTCCTTCCAGAAATACCCCTGCCGGTCCTGCACCCACTCAAAGTAGCTGGCTGTCACGCCGCCCGCGTTGGCAAGAATGTCGGGCACAATAAACACCCTCTTCTCGGCAAGAATATCGTCGGCAACCGCGGTCGTCGGGCCGTTGGCGCCTTCCACGATGATGCGGGCCCTTATCTTGTCCGCATTGCGGCTGGTGATCACGTTCTCGGTCGCGGCGGGAATGAGAATCTCGCATTCAGAGAGGATAAGCTCCTCGGTGGGCATGGCCTCGGCCCCGCGGAATCCCAGCACCGTGTCGTTGCGGCGCTTGTATTCCACCAACTGGTGGATGTCGATGCCGTTGGGATTGAACAGCCCACCGTCCTTCTCCGCGATGCCAACGATCTTGTAGCCGTGCTCCTTCATTAACCGCGCGGCATTCGATCCCACATTGCCGAAGCCCTGGATGATCACCCGGCAGCCGTCAACCGGCATTTTCAGGTAGCGCAGGCTCTCATCGCATGCCACCTGCACGCCGCGGCCCGTTGCCTCGGTGCGACCGCGCGATCCACCCAGGTTCAGCGGCTTGCCCGTCACCACGCTGGTCACCGTCTGCCGCATGTGCATCGAGTAGGTGTCCATGATCCAAGCCATGGTCTGCTCGTTGGTGTTTACATCCGGCGCGGGCACGTCCTTCTCCGGCCCGATAAATTCGATGATCTCTGACGTGTACCGGCGCGTCATGCGCTCCAACTCGCCCATGCTCATCTTCTTCGGGTCGCAGATCACCCCGCCCTTGGCGCCCCCGAACGGAATATTTACCACCGCGCACTTCCAGGTCATCCAGCTAGCCAGCGCGCGCACTTCGTCCAGAGTCACTTCCGGCGTGTAGCGGATGCCGCCCTTGGCCGGCCCGCGTGCCTGCGAGTGCTGCACCCGAAAGCCCGTGAACATCTCAATGCGCCCGTCATCCATGGTGACGGGAAAATGCACAATCACTTCTCGTGAGGGGGATCTGAGTACCTTCCAAATACCTTCGTCCAGATTTAGCTTCCGCGCCGCGAAATCGAACCGGGCGCTTTGCGCCTCCCATGGATTGATTTCCTGATCTAGGGTTACTGTTGGGGTGAATACCGCCATACGTTTCTCCAATTCCAATCGATTGCCTGTTGCGGAGCCGGGGAATCTGCTCCGGCTGCATCCCTATGATGCGGCAGCGTTTTGTCCGTTTCTCACGGAGTTGCGTTTCCGGTCGTCAACACGTTCCTTGCAAGGTACCGGCACTCTGATTCATGGTTGAGCCCTCATAGGCCCAAAACACCCTGAGTCTAGGCCCGCCCAAACAGCCCCGTCAAGCAACTATGAACCCCTTTGGAGACCACTGAGAAGTGGAATTCACTACAGGAATGGTCAACAAGTTGGGAATGCAGCCCCGCGCTTCAATTCCGCATGCGGAAGCCGCAAAATCCCTACCCAAATTGTCCCGATTTACTGCCCCACCCGCCACGGCGAAGTGTTCTCCCACTTCTTCAACTCCTCCTTCGCCCAGGCTGCCGATTTCTCCTTGTGACACGACGTGCATGGGTTCGGGATCCCCGTCTGCTCAGTCAATTGCGGGGTGATAAACCGGAACGTGTGCGCGGCCACGTAATTCTCCTTGATGGTCTGCTCGATGCGCGGCATGTGGCAGGCCACGCATTGGCTGCCCGCGCTGTTCTCCGCATGGTGGGTGTGTTGGCCGACCGTTCCTTTGAGCCCCGAAGGATTGCGCGCGTTATGGCAGCCAAGGCATAACGCATTGCCATGCACGGGCAGGTTCGAAACCGCGTCGCTGTGCACCTGATGGCAATCGAAGCATCGCATCTGCCGGTGATACATTACGCTCTGGGCAAAGTCGTTTCCCTGCATGCGATTCTTGTGCCCGGTCAGGTCCGCATATTGGTAAAAATTGGTGATGCCGGGTTTGAGTTCTTCAAGCTTCCAATAGTCGGCAAGGCGCTCGCCGGGCAGAAATCCAACTGGCCAATCGTAGTAGTGGCCGTCGATGGGATTGGCCAGCGGCTG
>JANXQR010000108.1 GCA_025353435.1 Acidobacteriota bacterium
CGACCAGCCCGGCGCCAGCTGTGGACCGCGTCAGCTCGAGTTTTCTCTTCGCGTTCAGTTCTAATTTGCGAGGAGCCGCAAACGACCACAACCGAGGGGGAGCTACGGCTCCCCCTCTTTACTTTGGGTTGCGAATAATTCGCCGCAACGCCGTCCAGGTGGCGCTCGCTCTAGCCGCCAAACTAAACTCTCTTTCAGGTCAATTTATGGTTCGGAGTTCATTCGCGGCGCTGTTCTTCTGCTTCGGTTCCCTCCCCTCGAGCGGTCAGGCGCCCGCGGTGGCAATTGGCGATTCTGCTGTTGCCGCATCCACGTTTGAAGACGCCCAGCAACTGGCAGGGAAGGGCCGTCTTGACCAGGCCATGAACGTGTTGAACCAACTCGCCGCTCAGACGCCGGTGCCTCCGGGGGTGGAGCGCCTGCGGGGCATGATCTTCTACGAGAAAGACAAGCTCGCAGATGCGGCGGAGGGGTTCAAGAAGGCGATCGCACAGGACGTTAATGATCGCGAATCAATTGAGATGGAGGGCGTGAGCTTGTTCCGCCTCGGCCGTCCGCAGGAAGCTGTGGGGTTCCTCGAACAGGCGCAACACGAAAAAGTGGAACATGCCAACGTGGAGCCGGAGTATGTGCTTGGACTCTGCTACTCGGATGTAGCGCGGTACGATGATGCGCGCCACGCGTTCGCTGCGCAGTATGGATTTGCAGGGGATTCGGCGGAGGCTTATCTGCTTGCCGGACGGATGTTCCTGCGTCGGGAATTCCGCGATCCGGCAGCTGCACAGGCTACCAAGGCTCTGGAGTTGAATCCCAATCTGCCGCTTGCGCATGAGCTTCTTGGGGAGGCTGCCTTGGCCCGTGGCGATCTTCCCGGCGCAATTCAGGAACTTGAGGCCGAGCGCAAAATCAATCCACTCGACGGCGGTGTGTATGACCGTCTCGGCGACGCATATTTGCGTGGCGGACAATATGCGGAAGCTCAGACGTCGTTGAACCGCGCGGTTCTACTGGAGCCGGGGGCAACTGGGCCCTACATCCTGCTTGGACAAACCATGCTGAAGCTAAAACAGCCGATCGAGGCGCTGCACTATTTAACTCGCGCGGAGAAGATGGACCCCTCCAATTACATTACCCACAATCTCCTGGGGCAGGCGTATAAAGCGACTGGCCAGATGGCTGAGGCGAATCGGGAATTCAAACGAGTCGTGGAGATTCAGCATCAGGGCGATCCCAAGCCGGCGGGGAAGTAGAGCGATGCGTCTTCGGTACTTTGGAAATGCCGCATTGGGAATCGCTCTCGCAGTTTTTGGATTTTGTGTGCAGTGTTCGGGTGCGCAAAACACTGATGCGGCCAAACAGGCGGATGCAGCGTTCAAAGCGGGTACTGAAGCGCGACAGACGGGAAATTTGGAAGCCGCTCGCGCGGAATTTGCGAAAGTAACGCGGCTGGCGCCTCGTGTTCCCGAAGGGCATGAAGCGCTGGGCGTGGTCCTGCTTGAGCTAGGCAAGCCTGGCGAGGCGATTCCAGAATTTGAGGCGGCCAACCGGTTGAAGCCCAATGACGCCGACGTGGAGTCGAACCTTGCGGTCGCGTATGCCCAGGCCGGACAGGCGGCTAAGGCGGTTCCGCATTTTGAGGCGGCCCTGCGGGAGTCGAAAGAGCCGCAAGCGGCGGGAGTGTACGACAGCTTCGCGCGGGCACTGGCGGCGGTTGGCAGACCTGCCGATGCTCTGGAGCAATTCCAAAACGAGAAGAAGCTGACCGGCCCCCGAGCGGATCTGGACGACGCGATTGGGACAATCGAAGCACAGCTGGGGAGATGGGAAGAGGCGCGAAGTTCGTTCGAAAGGGCGGTGGCGGAGGATAGCTCGAATGCAACAGCGCGGATTCACCTGGGAGTGCTGCTGCGGCAGCAACATGACCCTGCGGCGTCGCTGCAGGTGCTGGAGCCGCTGGCGAAGCAAGATCCTCCAAGTGCAACCGGGCTGGCTGAGTATGGTCGCACGCTTGCCGTTGCAGGACAGGACGATGCGGCCGTCGCGGCCTTGATTCGGGCTCTGGAATTGAACTCGAAGTTGCCGGGGACGGCGGCGGAGTTGGCTATGGCTCTGCAGCGGTTGGGTAGGCAGGAAGAAGCAATCCCGTGGTTCAAGAAGGCGCTGGAGTTGGAACCACACGAAGCGGATGTACTCGCGAATCTTGGGTTGGCGCTAACGCTTACCGGTAAAGCAAATGAAGCGCTGCCATACCTGGCGAGGGCGCGCGCGGAGGATCCGAAGAACCCGACGAATGTGAAGGATCTGGGTGTGGCGCACATCCAGCTTTCGGCGTTCGACGAGGCAATTGGAGATTTCAAGGCGGCACTCGCCCTTGATCCGAACGACCCGCAACTCCACTACGATCTTGGGCTGGCGTACAAGTTCAAGGATCGGCTTGACGAAGCGGCCGCTGAGCTGGCCAAGGCCGGCGGGATGGATCCGGCACTCGAAGATCCGCCATACACGCTAGGAATTCTTGATATGCAAATGGGGAAGCTCGCCGAAGCAGCAACGGAGCTGAAGAAGGCTGTGGCGCTGCAACCCGACAACGGCAATGCATGGGCGATTCTGGGCAGCACGCTCAAGCAGGATGGGCAGCTTGAGGAGGCGCGCGAGGCTTTGGAGAAGGCAGTTTCTCTGCAGCCTGGGCAGCCCGGCCCGTTGGTGACGCTGGCGGGAGTCCTTGCGGATGAAGCCACTGAGTTCTCCTCCCAGGCAGATGCCGCGGACTCCACTGGAGATACGGCGAAGGCCAAGCAACTGCGCGAGCAAGTGACGGCGTTGCGTCATAGCGCGGCGGAATACCGCAAGCAGAGTGCGGAGTTGAGCCGCGCGGCGGTGAATCGGCAGCGCGCGAATTTCGCGCTGAACGCTGGCAATCAACAGTTGATGAAGGGGCAGATCGCCGACGCGATCTCGCGCTATCAAGAGTCGATTGCAGCGGACCCAACGTTCGCCGGTCCGCATACACAGTTGGCCGTAGCCTACGATCGCCAGGGCCGGAGACAGGATGCCGCAGCGGAACGCGTAAAGGCGACAGAGTTGGGCTCTGGCAAATAAGATTTCAGCTTGCAATGAGGAAGGGTGATTGATGATGCAGCCGTTGGTGCGTCGTGTGTTGTTGTCTTTGATCGTGGGAATGCTGGCCTGTGTGTCGCCTGCACTTTTGGCGCAAGATCGGTGGACCGAGGAACAAGCCAATGCCTGGTACGCCAAGCAGGCGTGGCCGGTGGGCGCAAATTTCCTCCCGTCGACAGCCATCAACGAGCTGGAGATGTGGCAGGCTGAGACGTTTGACGCACCGACCATCGATCGCGAATTGGGATGGGCGGAGGGCATCGGGATGAATACGATGCGCGTGTTCCTGCACAACCTTGTGTGGGAGCAAAACCCCGCAGAATTCGACAAGCGCATCGATGCATTTCTTGCCATCGCGGCGCGACATCATATTCGTCCCGTGTTTGTGCTCTTCGATTCGTGCTGGGATCCGAACCCGCAGCTTGGTCCGCAGCATCCTCCCATTCCGGGCGTTCACAACTCGGGTTGGGTGCAGGCGCCGGGAGTGAAGATTCTCGCCGATCCCACGCAGTATCCTCGGCTGGAGCGCTATGTAAAGGGTGTTGTCCGGTCGTTCGCCAACGATCAACGTGTGCTGGCATGGGATGTGTGGAACGAGCCCGATAACGGCAACGAATCCTCTTATGTGAACGGCGAGGCCAAGTCGAAGACCGACATCATTCTCGGCTTGTTGCCGCAAGTATTTGCGTGGGCACGGAGTGCTCATCCGTCGCAGCCTTTGACCAGCGGCATCTGGCACGGGGACTGGGCGAATCTGACAGTCATGCCGCCAATGGCCAGGGTCCAAATCGAACAGTCTGACGTAATCAGCTTTCACAATTACGGCTGGCCCGAGGATTTCGAAGCGCACGTGAAAATGCTGGAGCAATTCCACCGGCCGCTCATGTGCACGGAGTACATGGCGCGAGGCGCGGGGAGCACGTTCGACACGATTCTTCCGATCGCCAAGCAATACCATGTGGCCGCGATTAACTGGGGACTCGTGGCGGGCAAGAGTCAGACGTATTTGCCTTGGGACTCATGGCAGCGGCCTTACGTGAAAGATCAGCCGACGATTTGGTTCCACGATGTGTTCCATCCCGATGGGACGCCCTACCGGCAACGCGAGGCGGAGATCATTCGCAGTCTGACGGGCGGGAAATAGGGGCTCCGCATCTACGGGCTGTGCGTCACTTTGATGGCGCGGCATTTTGAGCCGCAAATTTAAAACGCCATGAAGTCTTTGGTCCCGCCCTCCATTTTGGCACAGATCGCTGCGTGAGCTGCGCCGTCCCCGCGTCGGGGTTGGTGCATCACAATATAAGCGATCTCGTATCGCCAAGGAGAGTTAAACAGTGTCGGATTATCGTGTAAGCAAGGGTGAGGCGCGGGAAGACCAGGTAACTTCCGCAATTGAAAAGGTAACTTCGCAGGCTCCATCGAGCATGTTTCTTGGCATGGCGCTTGGTTCAATGGCCGTGTCGGTCGCATTCCACCTCTCGCACAAAAAGCATGAAGCTCTTTTTGTGGGTCAATGGGCCGCGCCCCTTCTTTTGATGGGTATTTACAACAAAATGGTAAAGCAGCACGGCTCGGATGCTTCGAAGGAGTCGTCTGACCGTTCCGTACATGCCTGAGCGGCGCGCAGTAGCCATCCGAAAAAAGTGAAATGGGGTCCGGCGAGCTTGGGCGCGGCAAGCGTGCTCTCGAGGAAAGGATTGCGCCGGCTCTGCTCATTTCGAAGTTCTTGAAGGAACCGTTCGCATACGCGACAAACAACTACGATTTTCCAACGCCGCCGCACTGCGGAAACGCGGTGATGCGCAGTTTGGCAGCTGCATACGGAATGAGCGTGATCGTCTCCAATGGTTCAGCGGTTGCGACGGGACTTTGTGGGAGCGAGTTCGCCACACCATCTTCCGCGCGCCATTCTGGGACCTTGCGTGCCTTCGCGCTAATGCTCACTGACGACTGCTTTCGCGCGAAGGGAGCGTCGCCCAGTTCGGTCTCGCTCACTTCTAAACTCTTGGCGGGATTGTTCGCATCGACTTCAAGTGCGAAGTTCCATGCGCTCGAAGGGAAAACCTGCCAGTCAGCGGTCATGCCGCGATCGCGGAGCTTGACCCAGTCTTCGCCGATGCCGTAAGAGAAGACCAGCGGGCCGCGTTCGACCGCGATGGAGTCGTTGTACCAACGGGAGATGCGCGGGTGCATGGGGAATGTGAGCTCAACGCGATCGCCAGCTTTCCAGGTGCGATCGATGCGAGCGAAACTTCCTGCGGTGGGGCCAACTTCAGGAACACCGTTCACTGCGAGAGTGGTTCCTTCCGCCCAAGCGGGGATGCGCAACTGCAGCGGGAACCCCAATGGTGACGCGGGGTTCACCGTGATGCGGATGCCGCCCTTGAACGGATAGTCAGTCTCCTCGATGACGTGTACAGCTGTGCCGCGTACGCTTGTGTGCACCTCGCATGGTGCGTAGGCAACTGCGGCCAGTCCGTCTTCGTTTTCGCTTGCACCGCTAAGCATGAAGAGGCTGGTGGCGAATTTCGGCCATCCTTGATGGAAGTTCGCCGTGCAGCACCCGAAGTTGGGTTCGAGACCATAGAGGTTCGAGTCGGCCAGGTTGTTCGTGTAGACGTTCG
>JANXQR010000139.1 GCA_025353435.1 Acidobacteriota bacterium
AGGTTAAATGTACCGCTGGTTCCTCCAAACGAGCGGCCTGAGAGTTGAACGACAATTGTGCTTTCGCCAACGTCTTCTGGGAAGTACGACGGAAGAAGATCGATGCGCGTCGTCCCGTTGTAGCTCATATCCCCGGTAGCAAAAGTAGATCCGTATGAACCGCGGTCATACACTGGCGCTGGCTGCAGGATCACAACGTTATTGCTTGCCGCATTGCTTTTGCAGCCATGGCACAGAACCATTCCATAGGCGCTACCGCTTTCGATAACGTTTTTAGAAAGGGTTACACCGCTCAGGTGATCGTCCAGATATATTCCCTGGGCGAATCCAGCTGCGTATGTTCCGGCGCTGGCACGAACCAAGCCACCGACGTTCTCAATCCTATTTCCGGTTATGAGAAGATTCTCATCGAAATAGCCGTCAATGGTTTGAGCGCCGCCATAAATGGCACCGGAATCGTTTGTCCGGTTACTCGTATTCCGAATTACGTTATTTGAAAATATGTTGCCAGTATTTTCAAACGCGAGATCGGATGTTTCGCCGGAAGGACCGAACACGATTCCCCACCGACCTACTCGGTCGATGAAGTTGCTGTCGACTACGTTGAAGGAGCCATCGTTGATCGACACGCCGTACGAAAGTAGATTGACTTGACCGATATCGGTGAGCGAATTGTTGGTAATGGTGTTGTGGTTGCAATTTGAGAACAGGCTGATTCCTGAAACCCCAAGATGCTCAAAAGTGTTCCCGACGATTGCATTATTCGAAGAGCCTCTTAAGACTATTCCCTTCCCGACGTTCAGGAAGTTGTTCCCGCCGATCGTACTATTGCTCAGGGTTTCCGCCATAATCGCAGCTCGCGAATCGTCCCAGACACCCGAAGTCTGAATTGTATTGGAAGCCGTGTCGGAGAAGGTGAGCCCGCTGATTGTGATACCGGTAGCGCCTTTTATAGAGATCAGTGTCCCGAGTTTGGCGGCCACAACGGTCTCGGTGTCCAGGCTGTCTGGGCGCAGGGGCATGAGATAGACTCTTGAGGCTACTGGGTCGTATGCAAACTGCCCGGGCATCGATACATCCGCAATGTCACTGAGTACCCTCCAACTCCCCGCGAGCCCCCCGGACGATCCAGTATCAAACGTTCTTGCCACAGTAACCGTGCTATCATTTTTATCAACGCTCACGATTCTGGTGAATAGGTCGTTCCAGCGGCAATGATCGATCAACTGCACAATTGCTCCCGGTTTGACTGATGCAGTCAGGTCAGTCGGTTGCACGCTAAACGTGGCGTTGTAGCCTTGCGCCTGGCTCGGAGCAATCAGCTTCCAGCCCGACGTGTAAGGTTGGTCGGGATCGTAGCCGCGGTCGGCTGGGATCTGACGAACCCCGGAAACTGTGAGATCAATGACCACGGGGTGTGCCGACGTCGCGGAATAGATCCCGTTTCCTTCACTGCTCCATCCGGCCATCACCTCCCCGCCACTCAGAACGGCGGTTTCGCCAGGAACGGCTTTCCAGGTTTCCCCCTGGTCAGCTGCTGTCAGAGTAAGGGGAGATGATAGGTAGAAGGTTCCGCCTTCGATCTGTGTCACCTTGATTGGGGAATTTTGCATTGCTAACTGGGCGTGAGGTAACGTTGCAAAAGGGCGGTCCCATGAACCATCCGCCTGATCGTTCCCATCGACGGCGACATAGTAGCTCTGCTGCGCCGGCATAGTCACAGTCATTCGGGCAGGCATACTTATCGCATGCTGAGTTGCATCGGAAACAACTGCAGTGTAGGAGGCGCCATCGTCCGTAGCTGCAGACGGTGGAGTGGTGTAGTTTTGGTCGGTCGCACTCTGAATGTATACAGAGTTCTTGCGCCACCGGTAGGTGAGTGATCCTTGCCCAGTAGCCGCGACTGTGAAGGTTGCAGACTGACCAAGCGCGACGGATTGGTCCCGAGGTTGAAAATCAATCACAGGCGGTGTTGCACCACCTACTGTGATGGTCTGGCTGGCAGTCACCGTGACATAGTTTTGCAGGTCCACCGGAGTATAGGTTGCGGACAGTACCTGTTTTCCGACGGTGGGAATGGTTCCCGCGGGCGGGGAGTAACTAAAGGTTCCCTCAACACCGTTTGAAGTGGCATCAAGTTGCACGCCATTCAGCGCCGTGCCATACACGATTGGCTCCGGATTCGCCCAAAACACAATTGGAGCCGCCTTGTTTACAGTAAGGAACACGTTGGCAACTACCCGCTGATAATTCAAGCTATCCGGCGGCGCAAAGGTCACAGAAAGTTCGTGGGTTCCGGCGACTAACACGGTTCCTGGCCCTGGGGAATACGTAAACTCTCCGTCAACGGTGCGAGTGTTTGCATTTAGTTGTACGGCGCTAAGCGGCGTGCCATAAGAGATGGGTGGTGGCGCACTCCATGTAACGGCCGGTGTCGCTCTATTCACTATCAGGGTAACTGTGTCAGATTCCGCCTGATAGCTTGCTGTGTCGGCCGGTACGAAGGTGACGGAGAGTACATGCGATCCGGCGGGCAGGATGGTACCGAGAGCCGGGAGGTAGGTGAATATGCCGGGAACACTGGTTGCTGCATCGAGTTGCGCCGAAGTGAGCTCGGTTCCGTAAGAGATCGCAGCCGGAGATGCCCAACGCAAGTTAAGATTCGGTGCGAGATGAATCGATCCACAACCCGCCGCCAGGCAAAAAGCCCCCGCCGTCACGATTGTTTGAGCTATCTTCCAGAATCGAACGCAATGCGGTGAGAATGTTCGACCATTCGTGTAACCCACCTTTGCGCCAAGTTCCGCATCGCCAAAAGGCTTTCGCTGAAGCTCTGCCGTATCCACACTTTCCTCCTCGCAATTTGCGGCGGTTCTTAAGCCGCTCAAAAGCAGGTCGGATCAGCGAGGATGCATGAACTTGAACTTCATTTACGAGAGCGCAGCCGTGCCCATCGAGAATTCCTTCGGCCGCACTCAAAATCATATTGGTCTCGGAAGTTACCAA
>JANXQR010000141.1 GCA_025353435.1 Acidobacteriota bacterium
CATCGGTGGAAGAGGGCGATGTGAATCTTCCCAGCGCCGAGTCGATCATCCGCCAGGTTCTTTATGGCAACACTTACTTTCGCAGTGAGTTCGGCAAGGCGAGCGCCGAATACATGCTGCCGGACTGTTTTGGGTTTCCGGCCTCGCTGCCCACTATTCTGGCGCACGCCGGCGTGAAAGGGTTTTCCACGCAAAAGCTCACGTGGAGTTCCGCTACCGTGACCGGCGGCCCAAGCTCTCCGGAGCAGACCCCGCAAGGCATTCCCTTCAATGTCGGACTCTGGGAGGGCCCTGACGGCGAGACGATTCTCGCTGCGCTCAATCCGGAAGGCTATGGGAGCCGCATTCGCACGGACCTGAGCAAGGCCCCGCCGGAGTTCAAGCTTCCGCCATTGCCTGCCGCGGCAACAAGTCGCTTCTCGCCGGAAGAAGTTGCAGCCTATGTGAAGGAGAATCAGGAGACGGATTGGCTGAAACGCATCAATCTGGACGGGAAGGTAACCGGCGTGTACGCCGACTATCACTACGTTGGCACCGGCGACATTGGCGGCGCAGTGAATGAGGAATCGGTGAAACTGCTGGAAGCTACCGTGACTCAGGGAGAAGTGGTGCTTCCTCCGCCGCTCATCGATGTCAGCGACTTCACCGGTGTGCCAACACCGGGTAGTGATCCCGCAGCCAAGCCAGTGCGAGTGGGTGACGGGCCGCTCAGGGTTGTCTCGGCGGCTGCGGATCAGATGTTCCTCGACATCAAGCCGGAGATGCAGTCTAAGATGCTCAGGTACAAGGGGGACCTGGAGCTGATCAATCACTCGGCGGGCTCGCTGACGTCGCAGTCCTATCACAAGCGCTGGAATCGCACCAATGAAATCCTTGCCGACGCGGCGGAAAAAGCCTCCATTGCAGCCGCGTGGATGGGAGGCCGTACCTATCCTCAGCAGCGCCTGAACGACGCCTGGACACTGGTGATGGGCGGACAGTTTCACGATACGGGTGCAGGTACCGCGACTCCACGCTCTTATGAATTTGCGCAGAACGACGATGTGATTGCGATGAACCAGTTTGCCGGCGTGCTGACCAGCGCCACTCAGGCGGTGGCTTCTTCGCTGGACACGCAGGGGACCGGAATTCCGGTCGTGGTTTATAACCCGCTCAACATTGTACGCGAAGATGTGGTGGAGGCGGCGGTTAATTTTCCCGGCACGGCTCCCGGCGCAGTCCGCGTATTCGGACCCGACGGCGCGGAAGTGCCCGCGCAACTGGAAGGCGGCAAGGTGCTGTTTCTAGCCAAGGTGCCTTCGGTTGGCTATGCCGTCTACGACGTACGCCCCGCCAAAACGCCCGTGGCGGCAACGCAGCTGAGCGTCAGTGGCAATCGTTTGGAGAATGCGCGTTACCGTGTCTCATTAGATGCGCGTGGAGATGTGGCAAGCATCGTGGACAAGTCGCTGGGCAAGGAGTTGCTGGGAGGCCCGGTGCGCCTTGCCATCTCCAACGATACTCCCAAAGAGTGGCCGGCCTGGAACATGGATTTCGACCAGGAACAGGCAACGCCGCGCACTTACGTTGGGGGCGCCGCACAAATTCGCGTGGTTGAAAACGGCCCAGTGCGCGTGGCTGTAGAAGTGTCGCGCGAGAGCGAAGGCTCGAAGTTTGTGCAAACGGTTCGCCTGTCAGCCGGCGACGCGGGCAACCGGGTCGAGTTCAGCAATTCCATCGACTGGAAGGCGCTGGCGGCAAATCTGAAGGTTGTGTTTGCTCTCACAGCGGCCAATAAATTAGCTACCTATAACTGGGAAATTGGCACGATCGAACGTCCGGTCGCCAGTGAGCGGCAGTTCGAAGTGGCCTCGCATCACTGGATTGATCAGACCGATACGAGCGGGACGTATGGCGTAACGATATTGACTGGCGTCAAGAATGGTTCCGACAAGCGCGATGACCATACCATCCGTCTGACGTTATTGCGTACGCCAGGAGAAGCGTCGCATATGAAAGGCGAGTACACCGATCAACTGAATCAGGACTGGGGACATCACGAGATGCTGTTCGGATTGGCCGGCCACGCAGGCGGCTGGCGCGAGGGCCAGACGGACTGGCAGGCATATCGGTTGAGCACGCCGCTGATTGCTTTTGAAACCGAGAAGCACGCCGGAAAACTGGGCCGCAGCTTCAGCCTGTTGAGCGTGGACAATCCTCGTGTGCGCGTCCTGGCATTAAAGAAAGCTGAAACGAGCGATGAGATTGTCGTTCGCCTCGTGGAACTTGATGGAAAGCCCGCGCCCCAGGTTCGAGTGAAATTTGCGGGGCCTGTTGCTGCAGCACGGGAAGTGAATGGACAGGAGTTGCCGGTCGGCGCGGCAGTGATTGTGGACGGCGCGATTGAAACGTCGTTCAAGCCGTACCAGCCGCGAACGTTTGCGTTGCGCCTGGGTGCGACCCCAGCGCACATGGATGGCGTAGCGTCGCAACCGGTTCCCTTGAAGTATGATCTGGCCGCCGCCAGCGAAGACGACACCAGGTCGACAGGAGGATTCGATCAAAGCGGCAATGCGCTTCCTGCCGAGATGCTTCCCACACAACTGAACTACAACGGCGTTGAGTTCCGGCTTGCACCCGCGGGAGCAGGCAAGGCCGATGCGGTCGTCGCGAAGGGACAGACTATCGATTTGCCCGCGGGAGACTTCAATAAGGTCTACATACTTGCCGCATCGGACCAGGGCGACCAGCCGGCCGACTTTCGTGTCGGTGACCACGTTGCGAAGCTGATCATTGAGGATTGGGGCGGATTCATCGGGCAATCGGACACTCGGCTATGGAAGCCCCGCCCTGATTCTGTGACTCGAGGTGGCGGTTCTGCACCGGAGCGCCAGGTTCCGCTCAGGAAGGATTGGGCGGTCTCGGCAAACCACGCAACGTGGGATCTCGGTAATGAGGGTTCACCCGACTGGTCGCCGAGCTACCCGAAGGACTTCCTCGGATTGCGACAGGGATATATCAAGCCGGCGACTCTGGGCTGGTATGCCTCGCATCGACACACTCCTGATGGGCTCAACCAGCCCTATTCCTACAGCTATCTTTTCGTCTACGCGATGGATATTCCCACCGGAGCCCGCACTCTGACTCTTCCCTCATCCGAGGGGATTCGGATTTTTGCCGTGTCCGTTTCCAGGGAAGAGCCCAGCGTGAGACCAGTTCAGCCGCTCTACGACACGCTGGGCAGAACTGAGCCCGGCGCGATCGAAGGAGCATCTGCGGCGCACTGATTGAAATGCGGTAGTGGAATGAATCCTGACGACGGTCTGGCATCGAGTATGAGTCGCAGCGACCGCCAGACCGTCAGTATTGAGCCCGATTCACGAACCAGGGGAACCGCCTTTTTGCTGGTGGCCTGCCGGTAGCGATTGGAATTCGCTTCCGTGCTTCTCGCACCTCCAACAAAGACTGGTGAGTTACTGCTTGCCCAACATGGTTAGTATCAACTCCGAACCAACTCCTAGCTGAACGCTGCGATTCGCACTCGTGAGCCTGGCGCTGCATGCTGGTCCGCCCTCTGGCTCAAGCTTCACCCCAACCATGCGTACCACGATTCCCGGATGCACCGTATTGGGAGTTCCACCGGGATTGAGATCCTGATCCAGAGCATTTGCACTTGAGGCGGTGGCGCCCTGGATCGATCGGCCCCCACCGGCAACCTCAGTGGGTAACACATCGTGGATGTGCCGGGAAATATCCGGCGGAGCGACCAAGCCGATCAGCCGCAGCGTTAGCGGCTTTTTTCCCTTTCCCGAGCAGTCGCCGTGGTCAAACACAAGCGATAGCTCGGATGCGCCTGGATTCTTCGACGCGGTGGCAGCGGTCACATGCCCATAGAGAATCGCATCCTCGTCCAACCTGCATCCCGGGTAGTCCAATCCGTAAACCACCTTCACCCAAACCTCTTCGCCGGGCTTCAAGTGCGCGGAGTCCAGCACCCCAGTGACCTTGGCTTGAATTGTGCTGGCAATGGAGCGATCAGTGGTGTCGCCCAGCGTGCAGGCAGGTTTGTCTGCTTCACTCTCCGCAGGTGCAGAACCGGCCGCAATTGCAGTTCCGATCTTAGGCTGAGGTGAGAGCTCCCCAATTGGGGACTCGAACTTGGCCAGTCCATCTCGATAATCGAGATGCAGCGAGAGTGGTTGCAACACATCGAGACCAAGCATGCCGGCAATCTGGAAACCTGTGTTGCGCTCCCTAACCGTTGGATCGAGTTCGAGGATGTGTCCTTGGTGGATCTGGGGCAGATTGGCCAGTTGCAGATCGAACACCTCGCGAAAGAACTGCACTTTCGTTCCCTGAACGGTCTGCTCTGAGTTGGTGAAGTTCACCTTCATCGTCGATAGAGAATGCGCCGTCTCCGAAGTCATGGCGCTGAAGCGCATGCCCGTGGCCAGGATGAACAGCTTGCGCGATTTGTTTCCGAAAGTGAGGGGCACGAGCAGGTATTGCCGCCGATGATAAACCGGCGTGAAGTCCGCGAGTTCAGGCGAAGCTAGTCGATCTCCGGGAAGTATCCCGGCTTGTTTCGGAAGCGGAGTCAGTGTCATTTTGGCTTGGCGGTAATCGAGCGTGATCATCCACGAAGCAAAGATGTCGGTTCCGATGAAGCCATCCGATTTGCCGGCGAAGGGTGCATCGCTGACTCCGGCAAGACAGTCGCGAAATTCCAGGGGGCCCACGCGCACGCTGTCGACGTGAACCGTTCCCGGCGGGTCGCCTTCGCCTTGATGGAATCCATTCTGCACGGCAAGTGCTCTGCTGATGTAGAGGCCGGAAGCTGCTGAATCTACGAGTAACTTGCCCTTGGCTTGCGGAAACTCCACCACAAGCCGGTATCCGTCAATATGCTTCACGTCTGCAAACGAAGGTAGCAGCGGCAACGTGGCCGATGGAACAGACGGCAGCAACTTGCAGTTCTGCGAATTCTCAGACAACAGCGGCAGCATCGAGTACATCGACGCCTCGGCCTTCCGCCGGGTTTCCTCATTGAGGTCCTTCATCGTCGCGAGTGACTGACGAATGCCCTCAATCTCGTGCGCTGGCTCCCCGACGGCGAACCAGGCGCGCTGAATGTCTAGATCTGCCGGATCGATTTCGTATGCGCTTTGGAGTTCTGCGCGCTCCGAGGCATACATGGAGTCAATGCGCAGGGCACGGCTGCGAATCAGGTGCAAGCGCGCATAGCAGCGGCCCGCGGCCACCGCTGCATCCATCGTTTGCAAAGCAAGCCAAGGCTGCCCCTGTCGTAGTTGAACCTCGGCCATCGCGGTTATCGAGGCCACCGCATGCGGATCCGCGACAAAGGTTGCATTTGCCTGGGCGGCTGCTTGCACGACCTTGTCCTCGTGCAGCAGCGTTCGCACCAGCGCCGCGGAGATCTCCGCATTGTTGGGGCGCTCCGCCAATGACTGCTGATAAAGACTCTCGGCGTCTGCATATCGGCCGTCGCCGTACGCCGTGTCCGCTGCGGTCGCGGGGCGGTCGACAACCGCTTGGCATGCCGGTGTCTGAGCAAGGCCGGTGGCAGCGAAGCAGGACAGGATAGCGGCAAGCAAGCCGATCCACTTGCCCGATAAGAAAAATTGGAACGATAAAGGCATTTGGTCTCCGCGAAAGTCCTTTGCGAAACAACACGGAG
>JANXQR010000175.1 GCA_025353435.1 Acidobacteriota bacterium
ACGGCATCACTGGCGGGGCAACATCGGAAACGCCGGCAGAAGCTCTGGTTGCTCGATGAACCAGCCGAAAGTATTGACAGCGAGCGCTGCGGAACTCTCAGGGCTTGACAGCTTCCAGCTACTCACTTCATTTCCGCCTGCTGCATTAAGCCTTTTGACAACGAGACTGGATGGTACTCCCGGTAAGAACTCACATTCGGGCTGGATCATTGATTGAGAGTATGCCGATTGGCAGATCAATTCAATGCCTACAGATTCTCGGGGGGACCAGCCTCGCCGATCTCAATTGACACGCAATCACCAACCCGCGCGTTGATCGCCAATCCCGTGATGGGCCATCTTGGTTGGCATACCGACATTCTGCACGTAGCCGGTAACACGCTCAGAACTCCTCAACGGCTTGTCCGCAAAGTAGACCCGAAGCGGGACTGCCATTCCCCTGCATCTCGCACTCCCAACACCACCTTCAACGGAAATTTACATAGGAGATGTTGAACTATGAGCAGCCTGACAGTGAAATCCCTGAACCGCGAGTTCTTCTACAACGGAACCCGCATCCCCGATCCTGCACCCAACTTGACCGTCGAACAAGTGAGAGAGCTACTGACGCCGTCCTACCCCGAAATTGCCACGGCATCACTGGCGGGGCCGGAAGACACCGGAGACGCCCTTCGCTACACGTTCAGCCGGGCCATCGGCAGCAAGGGCTGAGAGAGGCGCTTTCCACGGCATCTCGACTCTACGCTTCCCTTTGCGCCAGTGCGACCTGTGCACCGCAAGGAGATGGTCGCTCCGGAATCATCGAAACAAGGCGGCACATCATGAAGAACAGCAAAGCCGATCAGACCCACCTTCTCGCGGAACTCCGTCGGCTTGAGAGCAAGCCGCCCAAGAGAGCCAACCGGCTCGTCGCGAGGCATTTGAAATGCGAAGAGTCACAAAGCCTGGCGCACGCCGTCGCGGAAGCGGCCAGGAGATCGTCATCCGGCACGATGCGCGTTCTCGAAGCCCCAAGCGAACTGCTGCCGCCACTGATATAGCGCTGCTGGGACAGGGGTGCGGGGAAACCCTTCCGTCCCTCCGCCGCATTCCTGCAAGCTATTGCCTGGAGACAAACGGCGAGCGCCTCTACCGCCTGTGCCTGGCGCTGGTGGAGCGGAATCTCGCCGACGCGGATCTTTGGCAAAAAAGCGGCAACGTCGCTGTGGTCTTCGCGCGAAGCGCCATCCAGCAGCTGATTGAAGAGTTCTCCGGCGGCGCGCTCACAGACAAGATCGACTATTGCTTCGAAGTCAGGGACGACCTTGGGACAGGATATTGGCGGGGCGGAGATCTTGGCGAAGGCAAGCTGATGGCTGCGTTCGAACTCCAGGCCTGCGGCTACCTCAAGATAGGAGCCGCACTGGACGCGCTCGAAGTCAAGGAGCGATTCCTCGGAGCGGCATTCTACTATCTGTTGCGGAGTTCGCTCTATCGGCGGATACGGATCTACGACCATACGGATGCCGAGTGCTACAACGAACAGCTGCATGAGTGGATGGAGCAGGAAGAACCAGAGAGCCGGGACGCGTATGAGTTCCCGCCCGTCGAAGAGGCGATCCCAGAACCCGTCAGAACCGCGAAGGACTGGACATATCCCAGCGCACGAAGGCTGCTGCGAAGGCATCTTCAAGGGCCACATTCCCTGTGGATTCAGAAGCTGTTGACACTTCATCGGCTGTCTCGGTTGAAGGGCCAGGTCATGCGCTTCGAAGGAGAGTACGACGATCCGCCGGTGCCGAGCTTGTTGCTGGTCTTCCGTGAGAATGATGCGATTCAAGCCTGCTTCGATCATGAGTCGGAACGCTATAACGAGACCACCAATGAGCCGTCCTGCGCGGTCTGCTTTCGGCCGGAGGTCGGCGAAGAGTTTGAGGCGGCAATTCGTACTATGGCGATTTTTCTCAGGGTCAACATGGAACTGGCCGGTCTGATCACCCTGCTCAACGACATGGAGGAGAAGCATGCAGGTCAACGTGAGCATCGGACAGAACCATCGCTTCGCGCTGCGTGAGGCCCTGCTGATCTATCGGTCGACGGAACACCAGCACGGCCATTTTGGAAATACATTCATAACTCACCACGAAGTAAACGCAGACAATCGCGCCAAGCAACCGACGCTCGGTCCGGCAAAGGCGCTTACCATCGAGTTTGTTCAGTCGCTGGTCCAGGCCTTGAGAGGCCGGGTGCAGGCGGAGTTTCTGCCCGAGAGCGTGTGCGCGCGCACCGAGCGGCTGATTGCCTGGTGGACGCCGCCACAGAAACGCCCGATGTTCTTCGGAACGACGCAAGGCGACATGGCCGGAATGAATGGCGCGATCTTCCCGCAGCCCGCTCTCGTCTGGCTAGCGAGGGATCACTCGCTCTCGATCCGCGCGCTCAAGGAGAATCGCCGCCCCACAGCCGATACCAAGCTCTGTGTGGCTCCCTACTGGAATGTGTACGACACGGGAAGCATCTGCCTGGGATCGATGCGGGCGCCCGATGCCTCCACCGTCGCCTCCATTCCCCAATGGGAACAGAGCTTCTATGAAAGCGAGTTCACGCACGGCAACGTGGGAAGGTTGACGCGGCATCCAGGCGGCTTCGAGGGGTTGTGGAAGGAACTCGTCGGCAAAGAGGAGTTTCCCATCGAATCCTTGATTGAGTTGCCGGAAACTGTGGGGGAGTTCTTGTCTGGAAAGAGGCGCGGTCATGATCACTGAACACGCTCTCACGAAATCGTGCCGCAGAGGGCAGCCGCTCCGTGTGCTGATTGTCGGCGCCGGAGGCAACGGCAGCGCGGTCTTGCTGGGCCTGCCCTATCTCCATCAGGCGATGAAGGTGTGGGGCCATGCAGGAGGTCTCCACGTGATACTGGTGGACGGCGATCCGGTCTCAGAAACCAACTGTGTCCGCCAGCCGTTTGCCGCGGCCGATGTCGGACTGAACAAGGCCGTTGTCCTGATCAACCGAGTCAATCTCTTCTGGGGCCTTAGGTGGCAGGCGCACCCGGAACACTTTCATAAGGATTCGCTGAGAAACAATTCGGCAGGCCCTCACCTGGTTATCGGCTGTGTCGATACGCGGGCGGCGCGGCAGGCCATCCTGTCCGTAGTCACCCGAGCGAATGACAGCACCCTCTACTGGCTTGATCTTGGCAATAACGCAAGCAGCGGTCAGTATGTGCTCGGCCAACCGTTGAACGCCGCAAACCGCCGCAACGCGGTCCGGCTGCGAACCGTTGCGGAACTCTATCCGGAGATCGCGGACGCAGAAGCCGGCGAAGACCCGTTGCCCACCTGCAGCGCCGCTGAGGCACTCGAACGGCAGGAGCCATTCATCAATCAGGTGTTGGCGACAAGCGCACTCGCCATGCTGGCGAGGCTCTTTCGCTACGGCTCTCTCACCCATCACGGCGCTTTTTACAATGCTTCAACAGGTCGCATGAGTGTATTGGGCGTCGATCCAGGTCTTTGGAAAAAGATCCAGAAGCGTACTCGCAAACATTCGCTGGCCAGGTAAAAGGAACAATAGGAATCAAATCCAAAGTTTCATTCTCACAGGAAGGTGAATCCATGTTCAAAGAACTGGGTCCGCTGCTTCGGCAGAGGACCGTTGTCCTTATCCTGACGCGTTTAGAGGACGACACGATCCGCGTCAACGTCATTCCCCGCAAGCTCAGCGAAAGCGAAAACGACGCGCTCGCCACTCCTCTTAGCGTGGCTGGCACGGCTGAAGATCTTGACGCCGAGCTGCCTTCCGCGCTGGTCCAGTTTGTCGGCGCCCATCTCGAGCTGAGAAACACGCTTGAAACCGCCAAGGAACAGATGGCCGCGGCAGCCAAGGCCGCAAAGGCGGAGGCCCGTTCGAAGGTGACACCGAAGACTGCGCCGGTCCGGACAGAGCCTGCGGGGACTGAGACAAAGAAGCCCGCGGACGCGGCGCCCAAGCCTGCAGAGCCCAGGAAACAGGAGCCGGCACGCAATGCCAGCCTCTTTGACATTGGACCGTCGTCGGAGTCAGCTCCCTTATCCGTGTCGGAGGCGGACGAAGAAGAGGAGATTCTTGCCGAAGCCGAAGAAGATGAGCCAGCGGATGAGATCGACGGCTTGGACGAGGCCGCGTAAGAGGACTATCCCAGTCCACATCGAGAACGCTAGAAGGAACGTTCGTTTGCGCAATCAGTCTCAGCGCACACTCGTAATCGACCCAGTTATCTTCACGATGCCGGGTTCGAGGTGAGTAGCTCTTTGGCTTTCTCAATCCAGGCGTTACGTTCAATCGCTGTCTTGAAGCCAGGATGGCCTGTGTGGAGGACCGGCGGGCGTCCTCGCGACGACTGCAGAAACCAGAAGGGCTTTCCAACAGCGGACCCCTTCTCCCAACGGTTCTTTGGTACAAAGACCGCATCTACGATGCAATTCAATTCATCGTTTCCGGTGACAATAAATACAAGGTCGGGCTTGTACTCCTGTATCTCCGCCTGAAGGGTATTCTCAGCCAACTTCTCTTGAGCCTTCAAGAATGGGCCCCAAGGGTTTATTGGCTTGCTCTCATCTGGAGGGCGGCAGACGCCAATTTTTTGCTGCATTGGTCCAAATCACTGAGGCACCCCTGGCTAGAGATCGGTACAAGACCCAAAACGAAGATCGGTGGTTGTTCGCGTAATATTCCAGAAAGTCGCGGGTCGCTTCCTCGCGTTCTTCTATGCGTTCAGAAATAGGCTTGTTCTTTGCTCCGTCAAAACTATCCATGTACCAACTCTGATGGGTCGCTTTGCCCACCAACAGAATTGTTGGTCTCGATCTCACCTTTCCTGAGTCTGGATGAAGAGAAAAGAACGGTGCAGCCAAGCAAATGTGGGGCCACGCGATGGTTGAGTGCATCTCATCCCACTTGGTCAACCACTGCTCTTGAAGCTGCTTGAGGCGCATTGACATTCGTCCTTTCCGCTCTGCCAGCCCATCTGGAGTTTGAATCGCGCGCTCCAATCGATCACAGCAATCCAGAGGACCACCAAGCTCCAGCTCTCTATCGTACTTGACCGGAAGTCCACTCCTGCACATTTCAAACCCATTGAGGACATTTCATGAAACCATCAAAACTCTATGAGGCGCTTCACGCGCTGATCGGCGAACGTGTGCCCCTCCATATCTGGGGCGCTTGCGGTGTCGGCAAGTCCCAAATCGTCGCTCAGGTCGCCAACGATCTCGAATACGACTTTCTCGATGTGCGGGCCGTGCAGCTTGACCCGGTCGATCTTCGGGGTCTGCCGCGGATCTCCGAAGACCAGACCGAATGGGTGCCACCCAAGTTTCTCCCCACCACAGGCAAAGGCATTCTCTTTCTCGATGAGCTGACATCGGCGCCGCAGATGACCCAGGCAGGTTGCTATCAGCTCGTGCTGGACAGGAAGCTCGGCGAGTAAGTGCTGCCCGATGGCTGGGTTGTCATCGCCGCTGGCAATCCGGCATCGGAGCGTGGAGTCCATTTTGCGATGCCACGACCGCTTCGCAACCGGTTTGTGCATCTGGACCTTGAACCGGATCTCGACGACTGGTGCAGATGGGCGGTCAAGGCTCAAGTCCGGCCTGAGATCATCGCCTTTCTCCGCTTCAAGCCCGACCTGCTACACACGGTCGACACGACCTCGGATGCGAATGCCTGGCCCACTCCGCGATCCTGGGAGATGGCTTCACAGGTGCTTTGCGGTATCGCCCGTCGTCAGAAGACGCAGTTTCTCTCGGGGGCCAGAGAGTTTGAAGCGCAGCTCCTGGATGGAACGGTAGGGCCGGCTGCGGCTTCGGAACTTGTGGCTTTCATTCGGCTGTTTCGCCAGTTGCCGTCGATCGACGAAATCCTGCTGAACCCC
>JANXQR010000186.1 GCA_025353435.1 Acidobacteriota bacterium
CTTCTGATACTGCAGAAGCCGGATAGGGTCCGTCATCGAACACGGGGACATCTCCCAACACTGCCCCGGCCCTATCTATATGCATCACCTGTTCGCGTCCATCTTCATTCTGCCGGAACACACGAATCTCGCCACTGACAACCACAAAGAGACCTTTCGCCGGCTCTCCTGACAGAAAGAGCATCTCACCACTCTGAAGGTGAAGGTCGTTGGCTCGTCGAGCGATGTCAGAGAGTTCTTCGGGGGACAGGCTTCCGAAGAGCTTCGTACACTGTAGCGCCGCGATTCGTCTTGGTGTCATGGACTTCTCCGCACATTGAGCGGCTGTCTGCGGCAAAAGTGCATCTCCAGACTTAAGTCATAGCATACCTCGTGAACCCCGTAATAGGCTTTCATCAGGACCGCCTCGCGATTGCGCCAAGGAGAAAAAGAACGTACGAAAACAGCAGCGCAATACCCTCGCCAGATTCTGCCTCCTTGGCTATCGAGCTTTGCGACCACGAGTAACGATGCGAATTTAAGGTCATTCACTGCCACTGATAGTGCCCAGCGACGCCGCCACGCGTGATACACCATGAAGGGGGACAGTAAAGTCCTCTGTTCCGCTCCAATCCCATGACAAAGCCTTTTAGACAAATCGGCTTTATTGCTATTCTGCGATCCAGGGGAGCGACCTGGTGGATGTTCCTATTTGCCGATACAGTTCGCGCGGAGTCTCCAACAAACATCTTCGCCCCTGCTGGCACCCCGGCTCATTCCATCTTCAGTCTGTCGATGCTGGTGTTCTCTGTCACCGCTACCATCTTTCTCATCGTCGGTGCTCTGTTGCTTTATGCGCTGCTCCGCTTTCGTCATCGGTCCGAAAACCCTTCTCGCGAACCGGCCCAGATTTACGGTAGCAATCAAATTGAGCTGGCCTGGACCGTGATTCCAATTCTGATCGTGATAATGCTTTTTCTCACAACAACCAGGGTTATCCTCACGACAGAAAGCATTCCTAAACCGGCGAATGCGCTCGATGTCACCGTAATTGGGCACCAGTTCTGGTGGGAATATCGCTATCCAGGATTCGGCGTCGTCACAGCGAACGAACTTCATGTCCCCATCAGCGGCTCCGCCAATCCAAGGCCAACCTATCTCAAGATGTCATCAGCCGACGTCACACATAGTTTCTGGATCCCTCGCCTCGCGGGCAAGATGGATTTGATTCCAAACCGCATCAACACCATGTGGATAGATCCTCAGGTTCCCGGCCTCTATCTTGGACAGTGTGCACAGTACTGTGGAACGCAACATGCAAAGATGTTGCTGCGCGTCTACGCACAGTCTCCGGCAGACTTTGCGGCTTGGATCAAACAGCAACAGAAGCCCTCCAATCAGGACTTTACCGGCGACCCTCTTGCGGCCGAAGGACAGACCGTCTTCTTGCATAACGCCTGCATCAACTGTCATACAGTCGCCGGGTCTTCGGCGACAGGTCGATTTGGACCTGACCTCACCCATCTTGCAAGCCGTGACACGCTTGCCTCCGGATCGATCCAGAACACTCCGGAAAATCTGAAAAAGTGGATCGACGACCCAAGTTCGATGAAGCCTGGCGCGATGATGCCATCGATGCACCTGAACAATCACGACCTGGACGCGATTACGGCTTATCTCACAACGCTTCATTAAACCTTTTCCAGAAAGAAGAGCCGCATGGCAGACTCAACTCCCGTGATGGAAGAAATCGATCATTCTCCAGCGGTCAAGCGTCCGGGGTTGGAGATTATCTACGAGTGGATAACGACAGTCGATCACAAAAAGATCGGCCTGATGTACATCGCTTACGCGCTCATCTTTCTTGTCATCAGGGGATTCGAAGCCCTGCTGATGCGTATTCAGCTTGCTGTCCCCAACAATCATTTTGTC
>JANXQR010000197.1 GCA_025353435.1 Acidobacteriota bacterium
CCACAAACCGCGCCCCCGCCGGCGAAGACAACGCATTCGCCTCCAGCGTCACGCGAAATCCCTCATACCGCAAGCGCATAGTGAACGCATCGTTCGCTCCGCCGCCATCGCGCTCACGCAGCACCTCAGCGCCCACCGCCGTCGGCTTTCCGAAAAGTGCCAGAGCCTGGGATGCCAGGTGCGTGCCCAGGTCCAACAACACTCCGCCTCCTTGCTCCGGATCTTCCTTCCAGGGCCGCCGCGTCGCGCCCGGATTCCACCGGTCCATGTGTGACTCAAAATGCACCAGCCGCCCCAATGTGCCCTCGCGCAGCAGGCTCTGCACCGTAAGAAAATCGCCGTCCCATAGCCGATTGTGAAAAGGAATCAGCAGCACCCCGCGCAATTTAGCAAGCGCCATCAGCTCTGCAATCTCGTGTGAATGCGCCGCCATCGGCTTGTCCACAACTACGTTGCGTCCGGCTTCAATCACCTGCTTCGCCACATCGAAATGAGTGCCGCTCGGCGTGGCCACCACCACCAGGCCCAGCGAAGTGTCCGCCAGTATCTCCTCGAGCGAGCGATAGGTTGTGATCCCCGGGTAGCGTTCCGCGGCCTGGTTCGTGTGCCGCTCCACAACCGCAGCCAGTTCCAGCCCACTCACCGACGAAATCAGCGGCGCATGAAACACGCGCGACGCCATCCCAAATCCCACCAGGCCAACCCGGATCATCTCCGATCCTCCAGGTCACAATCATAGGTCGATCACCTGAGTGCGGGATATTCTGAAGTCGAGTATTCTCGAATGAGTATTCCTCAATCAAGGAGAACTCCCTATGCCAAGCCTCGATTGGTCTGAATGTTCGGCGGTTGAAAGCGTTCCAGGAAAGCGAAGTGGGGATTGGGTGTTCCGCGGAACCCGCACTCCCGTCTCTGTAGTGTTCGAAAACCTGCAGGACATGAGCGTTGAGGAATTAGTCACCGAATTCGGCGTCACGCGCGAACAGGTAGCGGCTGTTCTGCAGTTTGTCGCCCATAGCACTGAGGCTGAGGTCGCTCGCTCCTAGATGCTCATTTTGTTCGACAATGGCACGCCGCGAACGCTTGCCCGGTTCCTGATTGAGCGCCACACCGTTACGGAGGCGCGGGCACGCGGGTGGGACCAGCTGGAAAATGGAGAACTGCTTGGCGCAGCCGAAGCGGCGGGTTTCCAAGTGCTCCTGACCACCGACAAGAATCTTCACTACTAGCAGAATCTTGCGGGCCGGAGAATTGCTATTGTGGCTCTGGGAAAAGGCCGATGGACTCTCATCGAGCCGCATGTGAGCCGAGTCGCAGCTGCGGTGGATGCAGCAAAACCCGGAAGCTTCACGGAAGTAGAGATCCCGGGTCCGGAAGACAGGTCCGAATAGTTTTTTCACCCCTCCAACTTAAACCGCGTCTCCGCCAACCGATAGAGCCGCCGCCACACCAGCCGATTCATCGTCACCACCATCAACGAAATCAAAATCGTCGCCAGCAGCAACACCGGAAAATTCCCCGTATCTGTGGCCGACGAAATCTGCGCCCCCAACCCCGTAATCTGCAGTGTCTTGTCCTGCAATTTGGTGTACTCGGCAAACACGCTCGCGTTCCAGGCCCCGCCTGAAGCCGTCACCATACCGGTAATCAGGTATGGAAAAATTCCCGGCAAAATCAGCGTCGTCCATCTCTGCCACCGCGTGAAGCGATACAGCGAAGCCGCCTCCTTCAAATCACTCGGAATCGACATCGCCCCTGCAATCACGTTGAACAGGATGTACCACTGCGTGCCCAGCAGCATCAGCGCCATCGACCCAATGCCCAACCCGCCCCCAAGTTTGATCAGCACAATCAGCAGGATTGGAAAGAACGCCGTTGCCGGTACCGACGCCAGCACCTGCGCAAATGGCTGCACAATCGCCGCCACCTTCGGATTCAGTCCGATCGCCACGCCCACTGGAATCGTCCACAGCGCCGAAATCACCAGTGCCCCGTTCACCCTGAGAAACGTGGCCCCCGCGCCCGCCAGCAACACCGTCAATTCGTGCCCCGTCACGCCGCGCATCATCAGGATGCCCCTCGTCGCGCCCCAGCCCACCAGCGCCACGCCGGCAAATCCCAGCACCCAGCTCACCAAGTCGAAGCCGCCACGCTTCGTATCTTCGTCCAGCGGGCGCACCACCTTGCATTCCTTCGTCTGCGATAGCCTCCGATAAATCGGCTCCCCAATCCCCGCCACAATACGCGCCGACAAAGAATTGATCAGCGTCGAACGCTTCAGCAACTCCAACACCGGCGACTTCACCCGGTCCGCCGACTCCACCTGCTCGAACTTGAACTTCTCGCTCCACGCAATCAGCGGCCGCCACAGCAGTTGATCGGTGGCTACCACTATCAGCACCACCGTAAAAATGCCCGCCACCAGCGCGCCCATATTTCCTTCATACGTTGCTGTCTGGATGTAGCTGCCCAGTCCAGGGAGCTGATAGTTCGCCTGCTTCAGCTGAAACATCTCGCACGCCATCAGTGCGAACCAGCCATTGGCCACCGACACAATGGAATTCCACACCAGCCCAATCACCGCATACGGCATCTCCAGTTGCCAGAACCGCTGCCACGCTGAATACCGATAAATCCGCGAGGCCTCCGACATCTCTCGCGGAACAGCCTTTATAGACGAATAGAAACTGAACGCCAGATTCCACACCTGCCCCGTAAAAATCAGTAGGATCACGCCCAGCTCAATCCCAAGCTGGTGCGTTGGAATCAGCGCGATCATCGCCAGCAACATCGGTGGTAAAAAACTCAACACCGGGATCGACTGCAGAATGTCCAGCGCCGCAATCATCCACGATTCCAGCCGCTTGTTGTAGGCGGCCGTGTAGCCATAAGCAATCGCAAACACCAGGCTCAGCACATACGCAATCCCAATGCGGATCACCGAGTAAAACGCGTACAGGGGCAGGGAAGAACCCTTCAGCGAGATCGGCACAACCTGCACCGGTTTGCCAAACCAGTACTGCCCTGTATGAACCATCGCGAAGAACAGCGCCAGCGCGCACAGGCCTACGCCAACATCAATGAAGAACGGCCATCGCCGCACCGTTACCAGCGATCGAGCGATGCCGTATTGGACCTTCATACCTCGTCCTCGGTCGCCGCTGCCTCTTCTTCCTGCGCCTCAGGAAGCACGAACCGCCGCCGCGATGCATCAAAATCAAACATCTCCGCGTACCGCCCCCAGTTCACCGCCGTCTCCAATTGCCGCAGACTCTCTTCTTCGCTGAACTGCTCGTCCAGCATGTCCAGGAAAAAGTCCTCCGGCACGGTGTGATCGCTCTTTGCTTCGAGGGCTCTCCGAATCTGCCGCAGCAGAAGCACATTCGTTTGCGCCGCCTCCCGGAACAGTTCCTTCTGCCGCAAAATCTCGGAATTCGCAAACTGCGTTCCCGTCTCCGTGATCGCCGCATCGCCCTCTTCCACCTTCAGGAAGCCCAACAACTGTGCAGCGTCCACAATTGGCAGCATGTCGTCGATCTCAAACGCCAGGTCGTCGGCCAATCGATAAATATCGTCGCGCCCGCCCTTGTCCAGCAGCAGCTCCAACAATCCCGCCATCCCACCCGGTCGCGCATGCGGCAGCATTTGGTAATGCATCTGCCGCTGATCCCGCACCTTGGCCCCAGTCTGATCCGGCGCCTCCGTCGGTGCCACATCCGGCCGCGTCAGCACCTTGTAGATGTAGTCCACCAGCTGCGTGAACGGCTCACTCTTCCTGTCCCGCGGCTGCGCAAGCTGCACCTTGAAATCCGTCCGAATATGCCCCGGATTTCGCCCCAGCACAATAATTCGATCCGCCAGCAGCACCGCCTCTTCAATGTTGTGCGTCACAATGAAAATGGACTTCGTCGGCATCGTCTTCTTCGTCCAAAGCTCCAACAATTCGCTGCGCAGATTCTCCGCAGTCAACACATCCAACGCCGAAAACGGCTCGTCCATGAACAGCACTTCCGGCTCCACCACCAGCGCTCGAGCAAACCCCACCCGCTGCTTCATACCGCCCGACAATTCCTTCGGATACGCCGCCTCAAATCCGTCCAGACCAACCATATCCAGCACCCGAAGGCTGCGCTCCCGCCGCTCCTCCTGACCAACCCCGCGCGCTTGCAACGGAGCCTCCACATTCTCCTGCACCGTCAGCCACGGAA
>JANXQR010000814.1 GCA_025353435.1 Acidobacteriota bacterium
CCAGGTCGGTGGCCACCGCCATTCGAACTCCCTCGGCCTGGAACACAAACCCAACAGGGTCCGCGGCATCATGCGGAATCGTGAACGGGCTTACGGCAATGTCGCCGATGGTAAACGGCCGCCCCGCCTGGAAATACTCCACAGCGGGCAACCAGGTCGGATCTTTTTTAGGCAAGTCAGGCTTGGACGACTCAGGCTCCGGCGACTCCAACTTCGCTTCGTCCCCGGCAGCCGCAATCTCGATTCCGGCCGGGGCCGCGTTCAATAATTCCTCGGCGTCAGCTTCCTCGCAATCGCACGGTTGGACAGGGGCGCTCTCCGCCTGCAACGCGGCCGCCTGCTGCCGGCACTGTTCCAGCCATTCCGCGTAGGACATCTGCTTCTGCGGCGTCAGCCAGCGCATCCATGCTCGATGCGTAGCCTCCGTGAAGTAGACCGGGATTCCCAATTTGCGCGCCGTAACCGCCAGCCCGTTGATATGGTCCTGATGCTCGTGCGTCACAATAATTGCATCGAGCGTCGCGGGGTCCTCGTCGGCCAGCTTCATGCGCCGGAACAATTCACGACAGCTGAGCCCCGCGTCGACCAGAATCCGCGTCTGTCCGCCTGAGACAACTGTGCTGTTGCCCTTTGAACCCGACGCCAGCACGGTAAAGCGGACCATGCATCTGAGAATACCGCGAAGTCCCGTTGGGCGTGCTGCGATGCCGTCTGGTTGGGAATGCAATCAGCCAACACGGCGCGTAAATCATCGCGGGTTGTGCCACTGCGAGGGCAGACCCCAATGGTTACAGTCTGCATTCGCGTTTTCTGGTATCTATTAGCTTCTGGCGTAGACTTTCGCCTTCACCGAGTGACGATCCACAATCGCCAACTCCGCTTCCCTAACGACCACTGGAGCTTGGTGCAAACTCTGTTAGATTCAGAAAGATCTATCCCGTAGAGACACTTGGAATCTCTAAAATGAAGCTGACGATACAAACGGCGATTTCCGAGTTCGGCACAGCAGCCAAGGCAAAGCTGGCCAATCCGGCAGTAATTGGTCAACCAGAGGACCAGATTCGTGCGCCGTTCGAGCAACTGCTCCTCGACATTGCCACGATCTCGGGTTTTCCTTCGGGTAGCGTTGTGACAGTCGGCGAGTCGTCGGTCAGCGACCTCAAAACCAGGCCAGACTATGCCGTAACCGTTCAGAAATCCCTCGTCGGATTCGTCGAACTCAAAGCACCTGGCAAGGGCTGCGATCCCAGAAAATTCAAGGACCCTCACGACAAAGGTCAGTGGGAGAGGCTGTGCTCGCTTCCCAACCTCCTTTACACAGACGGCAATGGATTCAGTCTTTGGCAAGATGGAAAGCTCGTTGGCAGCCTACTCCATCTGGATGGTGATATTGAATCCTCAGGTGCCAAACTCGCGCCGCCGCCCGGCCTGCAAACGCTTTTTGAAAATTTTCTGCGCTGGCAACCTGTTGCACCGCGTAGTGCGCGCGATCTAGCGCATACCACTGCCCGTCTTTGCAGGCTACTTCGGGATGAAGTGACCGAACAGCTTGGGCTCAAGAGTGAAGCTCTCACCTCCCTGGCCGCCGATTGGCGCAACCTGCTCTTTCCCGACGCGACCGACGAGCGTTTCGCCGACGGCTACGCGCAAGCCGTCACCTTCGGTATGTTGATGGCGCGCGCTAAGGGAATTCCGCTCGGCAAGGGACTGCAACTGGCTGCGTCGGAACTCACCAAATCCAGTTCGTTGATCGGTGCCGCTCTACGTTTACTTACTGAAAGCAGCGAAAATCAACAAACTCTGAAAACCTCGCTCGATACGCTCACGCGCGTCCTCGACGCCGTCGATTGGAACAAGATCAGCAAAGG
>JANXQR010000234.1 GCA_025353435.1 Acidobacteriota bacterium
AAGACGCGCTTTTTGAATACATCGTTTCCCATGAACTGCCACCCTGGATTGGAAACGATGGCAAGAATTCCCAGCTCATCGCAGGCATCCATGAAGCTCGGATCCTGGGGATAGTGGCTTCGATACGATGTAAAACCGGCCTCGCGCAACTTGTACGCATCCCGGAAATGAGCAGAAGCTGGAAGCGCATAGCCGACGTAGGGATGGTCTTGATGCCTGTTGGCGCCGATCGAAAAGAACGGTTCCCCGTTAATCACCAGGCCACGGTCTTTATCGAAGTGAATGGAACGAATCCCTATGCGTGAAGCTTGGTCGTCCACCACGCTCCCGTTTTCCGCGAGTGTTGTATGCAGCCAGTAGAGTTGCGGGTTGTCAGGATGCCAGAGCCTGGCATTCGTTACCTGTAACTGCTGGCGGGTCACAAATGTCTTTCGTGGCTCGAGTGAGACTTTGTCTGCTCGGGTAGCCGCAATTGTCCCATCTGGATTGACTAGCTGCTGAGTTACGGTAACGGTTCGGAGGACGTCCGATTCGTTGGCGATTTGCGTTTGCACATCCACGGTGGAACTGTCCGTCGCAGCCTTCGAATAAGTTACAAAGATGCCGCCGCTTGCCACCGAGTTCGCGAGAATCGGGTCGGTGATGTGAACCGGATGCATCACTTCAATATCTACGCTTCGGTAGAGTCCGCCAAAGTAGCAGAAGTCAAGTTCACCCTGGGGCTTGCCCGGCGGCACTTCAGGATTGTCGGAGTTATCGAGACGCACGATAAGTTCGTTTGCGCTCCCGAACCGGAGATGTTTCGATAGGTCAATCGTGAACGGAATGTAACCACAGTAATGGGTGAGCAGGTGCTCGCCATTCAGCCACACATCAGCAACCTGCATGGCTCCCTGGAACTTGAGATAGACGATGCGGTCCTTCCACTCGGCTGGAGCGGCGATTGAGCGGCGATACCAGCAGACGCCCTGGTAGTTTCTGCCGCCACTCACGTCGCGCGGCTCAAGGCGCACGGTGTGCGGCAGATTCGCATGTTCCCACACTGCGTTGCTCGGCGGGAGCATTGGCTTCTCTGCCTGGTTGGCCTCCGCCGGGCGGAAAAACTGCCAGTCCTGATTCATGCTGAATTTCAGGCGGGCCTTCACCGCACCGGCATCACTCAGGGCCGAATCGCTCCCGGGTTTTGTCGGACTCGCCAGGGCATCCAAAGGCGATGTAAATCCGGCGAGCATCAGCCCTGAGGCGGAAAGGGCGCTGGTCTCGAGGAAATCCCTACGCGAAAACGACATTGTGTAATCCTTTCGGCAATTTGCAATCTCCGTTCCCGGAGATCTTTCTACAGTATCGACGACTCATTTGAAGGACTTACGCGCACACAGTGCAAATAAAAAACGGTCAAGTGCATTGGAATGATGCGAGTGCACACCAAAAAGGGGGGAATTCTCGCTCACCGTGATTTGAATCACATTGAGCAGTGGACAGAGAACTGTGGGAGAGAAAGGGACTGGCTTTCTGCAACGAACGTTTGTGGTTTCGCACTCTTCACCTCATTTCCCGGCAAAACGAAAGCCCCTCCGGGTCCGGAGAGGCTTTATTTCTTACCTAACTTAAGTATGACAGGTTCGAACAATTAATAATGGATTTTCCAATATATTTGTTTCGTTTGGAATGTGAAGGTTGCAGCGATTTCCACAGGCTTGGCACTTGACAACTTTTTGGGAAGCCAGGTTTCGAGGATCGAATCGTCGCGCAATGAAGTGGATTGTCATTCCGGCCTGAGAGCAGCAGCGAACTGCGGATCTTCCTCGGAATTTCCGAGTGTCTCGGGGATGTCAGGCGGCGTCAGGCTTGACCTGGGATCTCAACCGATAGAGCGTGGCTTGCCGCCACGCGCCAACGGTGGCTCCCGGAGATTAGTATGGAGCCGCACCTCAACAATTGACAGTGAAGTGAAGGGACTTCCCGTGAAACCTGGATTGTTGTCACTCGCGTTGTGTCTTTTACAGATATCAGTTTTCGCGCAATCGACTGGCACAGCGATCAAGGCGCCCACGATCCCCGACGGCGCGCTCGATCCCACGCGCAGCCTGACGTCATCGCAACTGGAGTCCTCGATTCACACGCCGCTTCCCGAGCAATACATCTGGACTCGCGAGGATGCGATTCCCGAGAAGCCGGATTTGAAGGGTAACTGGACTTCGGAAGGGCACACTCATCTCGATCCTCACTATTTCCGCCGGTCGTTCCAAGTAACTACGATTCCATCTGCGGCCACGCTCTATATAGGAGGACCTGGCACGGCATCGGTGTATGTCAATGGCGAACGCGTGGCCCACTTCCAGGCGAATATGGAGGTAAACATTGGCAGCCGCGTGACCGCCGTTGATGTAACTCATGCGCTGAAGTCGGGACGGAACGTGATTGCCATTGAGGCAGTGCGTGGGCCGGAAGTGGGCAGCAGCGGCAACAGCCGACGCGAGGTTCAACTTACGGCTGGCCGGGTGATGGCGGTAAAGATTGTGCCGGCGGGGCAAGGCATCAATGCGCCTCCCCTGCTTATCAGCGATGCGGAATGGAAGGCATCGGAGAAGGTGGGAAGCGGCTGGCAGGGTACGGGTTTTGATGACAGTGGCTGGGCTGCGGCGGACAGCCTGGGTGGCATCGAAAGCTCGATGGAGTTTTTTCAATGGAACGGCGACGGAGGGATGTACGCGTGGCCCGGCTACGACGGTATCTCGCCGTTTCTGGCCCATTTCAAACTTGCGCCTGTGAGCCTTCTGCACGTTTATTCCGGTTCGGGCGCAATGGAAAACAAGGAATCACTGCTCACGCCGAATAATTCAGCGGAGTTCACGGTTAGTGCCGGGTCGGAACCCATTTCGCCTACCATGCAGCCGCAGATCATGCTGGACTTTGGGCGAGAGGTAAATGGCAGACTGGAATTTCAATCTGACTCCGATCAGGCGGCCGACGTAAACGTGTCGTATGGAGAATCGGAGGCGGAGGCACTGAATCAACCGTATCTGGGAATTACTCCGGTCCACGTTTCACTGGGCGCCGTAGTTCATGGACCGAAAGGCGCGTTCCGCTATGCGCTGTTGCGATTTGAACGCGGGTCGAAGATCCGGTTCCGTTCGATTCAACTGGACGGCATCTATTATCCGGTGAAGTATGAGGGATTCTTTCAATCCTCTGACGAGAAGTTGAATCGGATGTGGATGGTAGGCGCGTACACCGCGCATTTGTGCATGCAAGACGATATCTGGGACGCTCCGAAGCGGGATCGCGGACGGTGGATGGGCGACCTGGATGTAAGTGGCCGCACGATTGAAGTGGCATTCGATGACCACTTTCTGATGGAGGAGACGCTTGATAGGCTACTGGGTGATGCGCCCATCACACACCACGTGGATGGGATTGCCGGCTACTCAGCGTTCTGGATTACGGGTGAGGCGGAGTACTACCGGCACACCGGGTCGTTACCGCAGTTGCAGAGTGTTCATGAGCGGTTGGTGCAACTGCTGCGCTATATGGAATCAGAGCTGGACGATCGAAAGCTTTACGCCAACACGACGCATGCGTCGCCCTATGTCGATTGGTCTCCGGAGTTATTTGAGGATACGCCGGAAGCCAGGATGGCCACGCAATTCGAGTTTTATGCGGGGTTTCGCGAAGGCGTGTATCTGCTGCGCCAACTGCACGACACGCAGAATGCTGATGCATTTCAGAATTCCGCTGACGCGATGAAAGCGGCAGCGCAGAAATATTTGCTGAATGAGTCAGGATCGTTTGGTAAGCGCTGGCAGACGAATGCTTATGCTGTTTTGTCGGGGCTAGCTAACTCGTCGCAGTATCAAGCAATCTGGAATAACTCGCTTTCCGGTGCGGGTCGCACAAAATACAACGCGCTGATTATTACTCCCTACTATAACTACTACGTGATCAGCGCAATGGCGAAGATGGGGCACCGCGCAGAATCGCTTGATTGGATCCGCCAATATTGGGGAGGCATGATCGATGAGGGAGCAACAAGCTTCTGGGAAGGATACGACCCCTCATGGTACAAGGAAGATTTTCACGCGTCGCTGCAAGCCGATAACTCGACGGGGTACCAGGCAAGCCTGGCGCACGGGTGGTCGAGCGGAGTAACTCCGTGGCTGATGGAACAGGTGTTGGGAATCGTGCCGACTGGAGCGGGTTTCAGCGAGGTGGATATCCGCCCTGACTTGATTGATTTGCAGTGGGCGCGGGGTGGGGAACCGACTCCGCGCGGAATGCTGACGGTGGACATTCGCAAGGAAAGCGGGTACAAGGCCACAATCGATCTACCCCCCGGGACGGTCGCGCGCGTGTCAATGCCGGTCTCAGAGCTGGGCGGAAGCGTATTGGTCAATGGGACGAGGCAGACTGGCGAAGCGGCGGAAGATGGCAAACGCGAAATCGTCGTCCTTAGGACTGCGGGGCATTTTGAATTGCTAAGTTATTAGTGCGGATCCGCACAGCGGAAATGGGCGAAAAGAGGTTTTCATTTTTCAACACGCAATGCGTATTTGGTTCACTTTGGCTAGATAGTGCTCGGGTCTCATTTGCGCCAAGGCTGTGTTTTAGCAGGCTCGCCCCAACTTGGAATCGGGCTCTGCAATCCATCTTTGATCCAGAGAAATTGGCCATTGATCGTCGCGGCGTTATCGCTCATCAAGTCGGCGACTAGATCAGCAGCTTTTTCCGGGTCGTCGCCACCGGTTTCCTCCACCCAGTTAGCCCACTTGATGTAGGAATCGGCGGAACTACCCAAGTGCTCGGATGCCGTCTTGATGTCTGCCCACATGTCCGTCTTCACATCTCCTGGATGGATGACGTTTGCCGTCACGCCGGTATCTTTCAATTCCGAAGCCAGGTGGCGCGTGAACTGGTTGAGGGCCGCTTTACTTGTTCCATACGCGCTATTGGCTGGTCCGGGTAGGTGCAGTGCAGCAGCGGAGGTCACGTTCACAATGCGCCCCCAGCCCGCGTCAATCATTCCACCGACAAATGCTCTACAAGTCAGGAACGGGCCGATTGTATTGATCTGTAACGTCTCGATCCAAGCAGAGGGGTCGCTGTGTCTGATGAGATCAAGCGGGCCGAAAATGCCTGCCGCATTGACCAGAATGGAAGGGACGCCGAGATCGCGTTCGATGAGGCTCTTGCCCCGCTCGACCGATTCCGGTTTGCCGAGATCGACTGGCACAATGAGGGTGCGCGCGCCCTTGGCGGCCAATTCTTGTTGAGTTTCTGCCAGGCCGGCGTGGCCGCGCGCAAGCAGGGCAACCGTCGCGCCCTCCAGTCCAAGCCTGACTGCAATGCGCCGACCTAGACCGCGGCTGGCCCCTGTCACTACTGAGATTTTACCGTTAAGATTACTCAACTGGCGGCTCCTGCGTTCCGTTGCCGGATTTACCAACTTTCGGTGCTCATCCTTTGTATCAGTTGCCCGGCGCGGTGGCGACCGATTACGCTGCCCATGACACGTGGTTGGCTGAGTTGGTGAGGATGGGCTATGACTATCAGGCGGAGTTATTTCAACTGCAGGCTGCGATGGGGAATCCTGATCGCGACATTTTTAACTTTGAGCATAGTAAGTGCACAGAGCCTGGCGGCCCAACAAACTCTTGCCCGAGTGCCGGCAGAAGATTCCCGCAATATTGATATACCGAACACAAACACGCATTTACCACTGCCGGAATTCACGAGTCTAGAGGCATGGGAGTTGCGCAAGACTTTTCTTCGAAATCAAATCCTGATTTCTGCGGGACTTTTGCCGATGCCGGACAAGGCTCCACTTCAAGCACAAATATTTGGGAAGATTGAAGAGAAGGACTACACGATCGAGAAGGTTTTGATTGAGACATTGCCTGGGTTTTATCTCGGAGGAAATCTTTACCGTCCGCGGAATGGAAGGACGAAGCATCCGGGGATTCTCAATCCGCAGGGACATTGGCCCTATGGCCGTCTCGAGAATGAGCCTCTCTACTCTGGGCCGTCGTTCGGCATCAGCCTCGCCCGCCAGGGATATGTGGTATTTGCGTATGACATGGTTGGGTACACTGACACAATTCAATTGCCCCATCGCTTTGGAAGCCCCGAGCAGCGGCTGTGGTCGTTCGGTCCGCTGGGCCTGCAGCTTTGGGACTCAATTCGGTCGCTTGATTTTCTTGCATCGCTGGACGACGTTGATGGAAGCCGGCTGGGAATAGCTGGCGCATCCGGTGGAGGCACCCAGACGTTTCTGCTTGCAGCCGTGGATGATCGCATCCAGTTTGCCTCTCCAGTCAACATGGTCTCAGCGATTATGCAGGGAGGCGACCTATGCGAGAACGCGCCGGGGCTGCGAATAGAAACAAGTAACGTGGAAATTGCGGCGATGTTTGCACCCAAGCCGATGTTACTGGTTTCTGCAACGGGAGACTGGACGCACAATGTTCCGTTGGAGGAGTATCCCGCAATCAAGCGGATTTATGATCTCTACGGCAAGGGTGACCAGGTGGATGTGGCCCAGATCGACCAGGTGCACAATTTCAATGGGCTGAGCCGTGAGGCCGTCTACCGCTTTCTGGCCAAGACTAATCCCGGGCTAAGCGAGGTAAAGGAACTAACTGAACACGACGTGTCAATTCCAATGATTCAGGAAATGAGTGTCCTGTCGAATCGGACGCTACCAGCAAATGCGCGCGATTTGGAAGGTGTCTTTCGTTTGTGGCAGGACATGGCTCATGCGCAGAACAGCCAGATTCGGGATTCCACCTTTCTCCGCGATCGGTTAAGGCGGACACTCTCTGTCGAGATTCCGCGGAAAGTGATTGCCGAGTTGGATGGCCAATCCATTGTCCTCAGTCGCCCGACGAGAAAAGACCGCGTTCCGGGCATTTGGATTCCAGGTGCCGGCAAGGTCGCAATTGTGGTGGATGCAAATGGTTCGGGTGCGGCACGCAAGTCAGAGGCGTTCAGCCGACTTAGAAAAGAGGGACGGCCCATTCTCCTTATCGACGTCTTTCAGACGGGAGCAGCAAAAGCGCCCCGAGTTGGAGACAATCCGAAGGGCGTTTCACGGAGATTGGCCACTGATGCCGAAGAAGAAGACCGAGCGGATGCTGCTGCTGGAGATCCAAAGTTTCTCACGTTTAATGTGTCAGATGACGCTGCTCGCGTCCAGGACCTTGTCACTGCGATTGTCTACGCAAGCCAAGGCAATCGGGGCGTGGAACTGTACGGCTCAGAAGATGCGGCGCTTTGGTGTATATTCGCGGCGTCTGTCAGCAGTGTTCAAGTCTCATTGCACACAGATAGCGTTCCTAACCTCACGAAGGATTCTGACTATGTGGAACACTTCAATGTTCCTGGCATTCTACGCGCGGGAGGATTGACGGCAGCGGAGAGACTCGTCAGTACCGAGTGAAAATGGCTCGACAAGTTGGCAATTTTGGATTAGTCGAAACTCGCGCTTGACTTCGGGCATTCCCAGCCCCGACCATTAGCCCGTCGACTTGTGAGTCACTTCGCACGGAG
>JANXQR010000306.1 GCA_025353435.1 Acidobacteriota bacterium
ATATTTCTGCGCTTTTGACATTTCGGTGTGAGCCAGGAAATCATCGCCAGAGCCGGCGGCGATCGTCAGAAGCAGCTTTCTGCCCGTTTTTGACGTTTCACGATTGAACTGCACGCGAAGTTCCTTGAGTAGTGCTGTGAAGTTTTCGCGGTCTTCATTGCGAAAGGGGTGTCCAGCACCAGACATGCCCGGATATTCCCAATCGATATCGAGTCCATCGAGGTGATAGAGATTGACGAATTCGACGACGCTCTGAATAAATATCTGGCGGCTTTTCTGAGTGAGTGCGACGTCAGAGAATTGACCGGACCATAGCCAGCCGCCGACGGAAATGAGTATTGCAAGCGAGGGATTTTCCTTGCGGAGATCCACAAGGAACGCCAGGTTTGCGGAATCGTTCGCGTGCTCAAGGACGATCCGGCCGTCCTGGATGTTGGCGAATGCGTAGTTGATGCGCGTGAGGGCGTGCGCATCAATCTGCCCTGGCTGCAACGTCACGGCCTGCGGGAAGACGTAAGCAATCACCTGGGGACTCTGTGTCGACGGAGAACTGGCATGCAGGGCGGGGATAGCAAGCCCCATCGCGAGAAGAATGGGAAGTGTTTTTAGCATAGGAAAGATTCAATCGCCGCACTTGGTGCCGCGTTGATCGCCGGACCAATCAATATGAAATGCTACCACTCAGCTGTTGAGACCCGGCAAGAATGGAACGCGAAGAGGTATTCTCGATGGCAGAACCGATCATGAATATCGACCGCTTGGAGAGTGGAACAACATGCTGAAAGGAATCTCGAAATTTATCGGGCCGGAATTGCTGTCGGTTCTGCACCAGATGGGCCACGGGGATGAGATTGTGCTCGCCGACGCGCATTTTCCGGGACACTCGCTCGGGCCGAAAGTATTGCGCGCAGACGGCATTCCGGTCCGAGATCTACTTGGCGGCATTCTTCCACTATTTGAACTTGATTCTTACGCGCCGCCGCTGATGATGATGGAGGTGGTTGCGGGCGACGCGCTCGACCCGGCTGTCGAACAGGACTACATGGCGGTCATCAGTCGCCACGCCCCAGATGCTCTACATCCAATCCGCATCGAGCGCTACGCTTTCTACGACCGTGCCAAAGGGGCGTTCGCCATCGTGATGACGGGCGAATTGCGAAAGTACGGGAATTTGATTCTAAAAAAGGGCGTCACCGACGCGGCATGACTGGCCATGTGAATGGGGAGTTCCAGTTGAAATGGGTTGGCGCAGAACGGGCGAATCAAACCGCGGCTGGTTCAATGTGCGCACAAGTCCAGCAATTTTCCCAGCCTATCAGCGGCGCACGCTAGACGGAGGCATTCTTATCGCGGGCGACGGGGAACCCCATCGTCAGGCGATTGCCGTGGGACAGCCTTTCGTACACGAGCGATCCAACGAAACGATGCAGCAGGCGGATGCCGTTACCGCCCGGCGTAATCGATTCAAGATTGGCAGGGGAACCACCATTTGACGAATCGGGCGCACTCGGGGCGAAGGGTGGAGCTTTATCCTCGACGGCGAAATACAGAGCGCTGTCTGAGGCCCAGGACCGAATGACAATGGGGTGGCCTGGCTCGCTAAGATAACCATGCAGAACCACGTTGGCAAGCGCCTCTTCCATGCAAAGCTGAATCGCGAATCGGGTCTCTTCGCCGAGTCCGTAAAAATTGACTAGCGCATCGATCCATTCCTGAACACGGATCAACTCGGAGAGCTGGCTATCCATTTCGAGCAGGCTCGGCGGCGTGTCCATCAGGGTCTCCCGCTCTGTATGGCGTCCTGGAATTTGTGGCGCTACCGACATAATTAGCGCAGCGCCGCAACCGCAGCGTGGAGGTCGTGAAAGATCGGGATGATCTCGCCAATGTTGCTGGCTTTTAGGACTTCTTCCACCATGGGGACTGGGCTGAATAGAACCATTTTTCCGCCGCGACGTTTGATGGCCTGCGCGGGTAGGACGATGGAACGAAGTCCCATGGACCCGAGAAATGAAACGCTGGCGAGATCGAGCAACAGGAACTTGCAACTGCCAGCGAGCACGTTCATGCGCAGATCGATTGCGGCCGCGCCCTGAATGTCCAAGCGCCCATCCAGAATGACCCGCGTGATATCTCCGTCCATTGACTCAGTCGAGATGGTCATTTCGATCTTTCCCTTCCTTATTCATAGAATATGCGAGTCGGACGTCCTGGGAGAGTCTCGTTCATAGTATTCGGCCGTTGTTAATTCCTCGTTACACCGTCAAGGGCGTGCGGCCACGGCTTCGGCGCTCATGCCGTTTCCATTTACACCGCGACGGTATCGGACCACCAGAATCGTAATGTCGTCAGATTGGCTCGCACCTTCTGTGAATTTCTCTACCGCGCCTAGTATTTGGGCCTGAACTGCTCCCAATGAAGGGTCCTGGCATTGGCCCAGGGCCTCCTTTAGGCGCGCGTCGCCGAAGAGGTCCATGCCAACATCTTCGGCCTCCGTCACTCCGTCGGAATACAGCAACAGCGTATCCTCCGGTTCGAGCTGGATGCTGGCTGACGCAAAAGTCGCCTGATCGATAAGCCCGATGGGAAATGATCCGCCTGTATAAAGTTCGGAAACCTCGCCTCGCCGGAGCAGTAGTGGCGACGGATGGCCGGCGCGAACAAACTCGAGCACCCCGTCGGCATCCAGCAGTCCGAAGAACATAGTGGCGTAGCGACCCACCGATGCTCGTCCGCAAAGAAACTGGTTCAGATGGCTAAAGACCGTTACAGGATCGACGCCGAGAGTCATGCCGGAGAGAGCTCCCTGCAGCATGGTTGTAAGCAGTGCTGCACCGAGGCCTTTGCCCGCTACATCGGCAATAAGAACAGCAGTGCGTCCATCAGGCATTGGGAACACATCAAAATAGTCGCCACCCACCTCGTGACACGGCCGGTGAATGCCCGTCATCGCAAGATGCGGATAGTCTCGCATGCCCTGCGGAACAAGGGCCTGCTGAATTTCGCGCGCGATGCTCAATTCCTGTTCAAAGCGCTGGCGCTCCCGTTCGCGCTCCATCAGTCGGGCATTGTCAAGGATGCTTGCCGCCTGCGAGCCGAGGGCATCGAGGATCTGCCGGTCGAGTACGGAAAACGTCGCGGTGCGCTTGGAGTCGAGATACACGGCGCCTAGCAACTGACGCCGGGGGACTTCCCCAGATGAGCCGCCAGGACCATGCAGGGAGCCGTACAGGGGAATGACCACCGCCGAGCGCAACAACTGCAGCATCACACTTTGCGCCGTTTGCACATTAAGGTCCGCGAGGTTCAAATCCTCATTGACGACTGCCGTTTCAAGCTCCATGGCCCGCCCCAGCACAGAGCGGCTCGGATTCATCTTTTCGGGCGGGAGGCTGTCGCCATTCTTCCCTCGGGCCACCCTGACCAGCAAGACGCCCGACGCATCGGGTTCCAGCAGCATACCCCGGTCGGCGTGCGTAATAGCAATCGCGTGATCGAGCATCGTCGAAAGAACGGCTTCAAGAGGAAGTTGCGAATGCAGCAACTGTGTTGCCTCAAGAAGAAGCTTCAGCCCTTTCAGTTCGGTGGCAGAATCGCCGCCCCAGGAGCCGAGAAGACTTCGCAGCTTTGTCTCCGCGTGCTCCTGGGTTTGCACGGCGGGCCGCAGCCGGAATACGAGTTGGCATCCATCGTCAGCGCCCAGGCGTATGCGATCACCATCGGCGAGGGTCTTTCCTGGCGTTTGTTCTCCGTTGACGAAGATGCCGTTGAGCTGACCACGATCCTCAATGCGGAAGCCAGTTGGTCCCCGAGAAATGGCCGCGCACTTTCGCGAAATGCGCTTGTCATCGATGGGTAAATGGTTGCCGCTTTCCGTGCCACGTCCGATGAGGAACGGGAGTTCGCCGATCGCAACAATTTGCGATGGACGGTCAGAAAACGCGACCTCGAGATGGGGTTGTATTTGAGTAGATACTTCTTGCATAGGCTTCAGGCTTGTGATTCTAACAGTCGACCGAACGACAGTGGCCTAAATCGTTCACGGAAAAGCTTTGCACGATGAGCACAAGCGCACGCGGGTTACAGTGCGCCTTAGGCCCATGTTGATTAGGGTTCTTGACAAATGGCCGAGGTACCACTAGCGTCAAATTTACTGCGTGCGAAGGGCTTCGTCCAAAATTTGCCGACCAAGTAGTTCGGCCTGAATTTGTGCGGCTCGACTAGCTCAGACAGCGGTGCCATCCCCCAAATGGCAATTTTTTGATAGCTTGCTTCCGCAATGCGGACAAGTGCGCACCGCTGAGTTGGGCAATCGTTTTCGCATTTCAAAGTGGGCTGATCCCATCGTTAATGAGACCATTTCGCGCGTAATTTCTACTCCACAAATCTCGGGACTGGGCACCAAGGAGAACAATTGAAGATGGCGTTCATCAATTCATTTCGGTTGGCAGCAATTGCGGCTGTGGGCCTTATCGGCGGAGTCGCGCTTGCTGCGGCGCAGACATGCCCAACGGCACCAATTGGCACGCCAAGCTTTTCCCCGGATTTCAGCATGAACCCACCATGCCTCGCTTTCAATTCGACCAATAGCGGAGGGTTGACCGGTTCTCCATCTATAGCGGCTCCGCAGACTGCGCAATCTTCCGTCGCGAGTGTGCTGCGCCTGACCGCCGCTGAGAGTGGATGGGCAACGTCTGCCTGGTACCAGGCCCCTCAAGTGGTTGCAAATGGATTCTCGACGACATTTGCTTTCCAAATCGGTAATTCATCTACTTATCCCGCCGACGGAATCGCTTTCGTGATTCAGAACAACGGTACAAGCAGCTTAAGCGAGTTGGGGACTGGCGGCTGCGGTATCGGCTTCGGAAGCAGCAACCTTTGCACCTCGGGAACCGGGATTCCGAACAGCGTGGCAATCGAGTTCAATACGTTCAACAACGGGACCGGAGTCGACCCCAGCGCGAACGACGTCACCATCCAAAACTGTGGCGGAAACGCCGCCAACCTCGTCGACTCCTCGTGCTCGCTTGCGACCAACGATCTTTCCGCCACCGGCCAAATCAATCTTTCCGACGGTAGCGTCCATGTAGCCACCGTTACCTACACTACCTCCACGCTCTCCAACTGCGGCGGCAGCCGCAACCAGAGTTGCTCCACCCTCGACGTGGTTCTTGACGGCACCGATCTTTTCCCCGGCGGCGTGCTGTTCGATATGACGACCATCAGCACATCCTCCGCGTTTGTTGGATTCACGGCCGGCACCGGCGGGGGCAATGATGAACAAGACATCGTGAGTTGGACATTTACTCCGGCAGGACAGAGCCAGACGGGCACCATCACCCCCAATCCGACTGCTCCCACAACCTTCACCTACAACGGTGGCTTCGCAATTAACGATCCTACCAGCGGATACGATTTCACGGCCCAACAGACCCCCGCCAGCAACCAGACACTGCAGATGGTAGTCACCACGGTTCCCATGAGCATGGCCGCCTGCAATGCGCTTGTTCAAGCGCACACGCCCTTCCCGACTGCGCAATGCTTTGTCTATCAAAATGGCGGCGGTCTGTATCAGGACTCGGCAGTAATGTTCGAGGTGACCTGCCCGCCAACCGGATCGTGCGGATCCAGCGCCAGCCCATTTTTTGCCGACCTGGGCACTGACTTCAGTTTCGACTGCCTTAAGAACGTGCCTCTGCAGTGCGGGCCGCCTGACCAGCCGACCCTTAGCTTTGGCCTACCCCATCTGACGCCGACGGACGGCTTGCCCTCCGTTGGTTTTCTGAAGGGCGAGGGCCCGGACGCAATCCATCCGTGCACACCGTTTTCAGACAGCATCACCCCGCTGTTCACAAGCAATCAGATTGAGGATTTCCACCTCGGCGATACAAGCGGCGGCGCTAAAGGCGGCAGTGGCGGCACGACCTCGTGCTGGGTTATGACGTACCAGACTCAGAACGAAACGCCTACCATCTCTATCACTCAGCCTGTCAATGGACATTCCTATTCCCTTGGGGAGAGCGACGGCACAACAGCGGCGAGTTACTCGTGTTCCGCAGTCAGTGCGGCTGCCGGGTCTCCGACGGGCCCTTACCTCACGATCCCCGCCGGAAGCTGCGCGGCGACCGATACTCCTGGTTCGGCGGTTGCCAATGGATCGCAGTTCGACACCTCAACGCTGGGGCTGCACACATTCACAGTGCAAGTGCAGGACTCGGCGACCAACACGAACCAGCAATCGGTGACTTACTCCGTGGTGTCGCCTCCGACTATCTCCGGCCCTTCGAGCGCTACATTTGCATTAGGCAGCGCAGGTTCCGCGATTTTTAGCGCAACCGGGTACCCGATTCCGACTTTCACGGAGTTGGGGGCATTGCCGTCCGGCATAACCTTTGTGGACAATCACAACGGGACAGCCACATTGGGGGGAACGGCCACCACAAGTGGGATCTACTCAATTACCATCACCGCGCAAAACGGCGCGGGCTCGCCAGCAACTCTGGCCTTCACGCTGACAGCTGCCGGCTCTGCTCCGGCGGCCGGCAAATGCAACGGCGTCTACAACGGAACCTTCAAGGGCAACTTGACCATTTCAGCTGGCCAGACCTGCAAGTTTGTCGGTGGGGGAATCACCGGAAATGTAACTGAAACCGGTGGCGCCTTCGTCGCGACCAATGCTGCTCTGGGTGGCAACGTCGTGGTATCCGGAGGGACGTTCTCGGTCGGACCCGCTGTATCCATCAAGGGCAACTTCTCCGTGCTGATTCCCGGCAAATCCACCGTTCAGAGCCAGGTGTGCGGCGCCACAATCGGAGGTAACGTCCAGGTCCTGGGAAGTGGCACACCCGTCACCATCGGATCCAGTTCGGCATCTTGCCCAGGCAACATCATCACTGGCACTTTAACGGTGAGTGCTAATTTCGCCGCGACAGCAATCTACAACAACACCGTGGGGGGAGGCCTGCTTGACCTTGCCAACCTCAAACCGACACAGGTCTTCTCCAACCATGTTAGAGGCGCTCTGAATTGTGCGGCAGACGTCTCAATCACGGGTGGCGGAAACATCGCAGCCTCGAAGCAGGGACAGTGCGCCAAATTCTAGAGGATCGATCCGCTTCGCCAATACCTGGCCGAGCGGATCGAATCTTATTTGCTCACACTCATAACTCGCGGAAACGAACACAGCCACTTACCAGGCCTGCAGTCTTTTAGTTACCTGCGCTCTTGAGCCAGTTAGCGGAATCCTCGTAGTTATGTTTGATATCGGAGCGCTGCAGCAGGTTCTCTGCACCCTGATCCTTCTTCATCGTGTCCAGTGTATTCACTACCCATCGGAAATTATCTTTGGCGTCTGCATTGTCTTTGCGATCGCGTGCGATGGATGCCAGAAGATAATGCGCCTGCGCACTCAACTCTTGCTGGCCCAGTTTGTCTGAACGCAGCAGCGCACGGTCCAACTCCTGGTGCGCGTGGGCCGCGTCGTGCGCCTGCAGCGTTGCCTCCGCCATGAAGATCTCACATTCAACCGAAGAGTACTTCAGGCCTGCACCATCGGCCTGCTGCATCAGCGTGCGAAGGCTCGAAATGGCCGCAGAGCCTCTCTTTTCCGAGACAGCAACCTCGGCCAGGTTGATCTTCGCAAGCAGAACGCGCTCAGTTTCTTTGCTCCGGGTTGCAGCTTGCAGCGCCTGGTCGTAAAGAGAATGCGCCCCGCTGAAGTTGCCTTTGTAGAACAATGCATCGCCTTCGAATCCAAGCGTCTGCGCCACCAGTCCATCGTTCTTCAACTCGCGCGAAAGGCTGAGGGCCTCGTCGAGAGAGCTTTTCGCTTCGTCCATGCGTCCGGCAAGGATAAGTGCCTGGCCGTAGCCGCCGAGAATCTCCGCCATCCAGAATGTTTTGTCTTTCAGGTCGCGGAAGGTCTTAAGCGCCTCTTCTTTGCTGTGAACCGCAGCGCCGAAGCGACCCTGGTAATCGAACAACCCGCCCAGACCGTAGGATTCGAGCGCTGCGCCACGCGTATCGTTAATGCTGCGCCGCAGTTCCAGCGCCTTCATGTAGTAGCCGATGGCCTGGTCGTACTCGCCCATGCTGGTCAACGCCTGGCCCAGGTTATGCTGCGCATCCACAATGTCCTGCGGGTTCTTTGACTTCTCTCGCAATTGAAGAACCTGCTGCAGGTAAGCGAGTGCGTCCTCGTACTGTCCCTTCTCCGAATACACGCTGCCGATGTTATTCAGGCACACGGCCTGCATGCTTTCGTTGCCGATCTCGCGCTCAAGCTGTAGTGCTTCCTTGTAGCTCTTGAGCGCCGCGTCGTGATCGCCGTGATCGTCGGCCAGGTTACCCATATCTATGAGGGTGTCACCCAGGCCGCGCTTGTCACCTATATCGCGGCGGATTTGCAGGGCCTCGCCGAAATTCGACATTGCTTCCTTCGCTTTGCCCAGCGACGCTTGCGCCCTTGCCATCTCATTCAGGCTGAATGCCAGGCCACGCTGCTGCCCAATCTGCCGCCAGATGGTCAGCGCCTCACCCTCACTGCGCAAGACCTCTTGAGGCTTGTTGAGCATGCGATAGGCAACGGCCGTGAGGTGGAGGCTCGTCGCCTTCTGCTCCTGGTTGTCCATCTGCACAGCCAGGCTGTACGCATGGTTCAGTGGCTCGAGACTTCCCTGTGGGTCGCCGCCCTTGAGCTGGACGCGTCCCATATCGATCGTTGCCGCAATGTCCTTGGGATTCGAGGCAAGAATCTTCTGGTAATAGTCCTTGGCCTTCGTGAGGTCTCCGGAATCCTCGTAGAGGCGAGCCAGCGCCGCTCGAACGTCAGAATTGTCCGGCAGAACTCTTGCAAGGTTCTCGTAAGCCTTGATTGCTTCAGGAAAATGCTTGTTGACCTGAAGCTCGATGGCCGATATCTGAAACTTTTCGGCTTCGGGAAGGTTCTGGCTCAACAGGACAGCCTTCTTTGCCGACTGTTCCGCCTCGCTGTCGTAGCCGAGAGTGCTGTAGGTTTGCGCGAGCCGAGCAAAGGCCAAGGCAAAGTTGGGATCCGACTTGCTTGCCAAATCGAATTGCTTCTCCGCCTCAAGGTTCTTTCCATCCCGCTCAAGCCCTAGCCCCTGGTTGTAATCCTTCATCGCATCCAAGGAACTTGAGGTGGGTTGGAAAGAACTTGCCTTCAGTTCCTTCATCACGGCGCTGGGAAGCGCCAGCGTCTGACGGATCGACTCTGCCAATTGGTCGATGGCCACTGGAATATCCTTTTCGCTGGGAGCATCGGCTTTCAGCGAAACGGTGCGGTTGCTCTTCATGTCCTGAAGGGTCACGTCAATCCGGATTGCGTTGCCGAACTTGGCATACTGTCCCCAAACCAGGCGATCCGCGCTGCTGAAGTCGGCCACGCGCTTGATGGTTCCTGGGTCAAGCACCGTTGAAGAATAGATCCGCAGGTCGCTGAATATCTGATGCAGGATGTTCGGGCTTATCGTCCTGAGGCTGGCCGACTGACCCACATCGGTTGTGAGCATGTCGGCAACGCTCGAACCAAGCCAATCGAGGGAAGGGTCAGAAGATGCATTCCTGAAAGGCAGGATCGCAAGCGAGACCGAAGGCGCTACGGTGGCCGATCCAATCCCGCCTGACCGATTGGAGAGCCGGTCACGAATGAGGTACCCGCCCACCCCAATCGCCAAAATTGCAACGGCAGCCGTAACCCAGATCCGAAGAGTGGCAGGGTCTTTCTTTTCCGCCGGGGGCCTTGCCCTTACTCGCCGCCGTGCCTGGCCCTCGGGAGTCGAATCCTTCCAATTGGCGAGATCCGCCAGGATTTCAGTAATCTTCTGGTACCGTGCGTTCAGGTCGCGTTCCAGGCACTTGTCGACAATGTCTCCAAGCATTCCCGGTATCTCAGAATTGCGCTCCAGAACCGGTATCGCAGCTTCCTGGGTCCGCTTGATCAGGCTGGCCAGGGCGCTGTCGGCAACGAACGGGCGCTCACCCGCAAGCAGTTCGTAGAGAATCAGGCCGAGCGCAAAGATATCCGAGCGCTGATCAAGATCCTTGCCCAGCGCCTGCTCGGGTGACATGTACTCCATGGTCCCCAGCATTGCCCCGGTTTGCGTCATTCCATCGCCTGCCAAGGTTCGCGCAAGACCGAAATCCATCACGACGACGCGCCCCGCGCTATCCATCATGATGTTCTGCGGCTTCAGATCGCGATGGATGATGCCCACGCCGTGGGCGGCCTCGAGAGCCTGGCAAACCTGCTGCGCAACTTCTACGGCTTCCTCGGGCGGAAGTTTCTTCTTCTCGTGCAGGATCGCTCTCAGATCCTTGCCCTCGATGAACTCCATGGTGATGAACTTCACACCCTGGGCCTCGCCGAGGTCGTAGATCCGGATCACATTCCTGTGTGTCACCTGAGACGAGAGGAGAAGTTCCTGCTTGAAGCGCGCCAAAATCTCTGGATTTGAAGCCATTTCGGGTCGGATGACCTTCAAAGCCACGATTCGATCCACTTCGAGGTCCGCAGCTTTGTAAACGGCGCCCATGCCGCCTTCGCCGAGGAGTTGGAGAATCTCATAGCGATCACCCAGGGCGGTCCCGATTTGCAGCGACGCCACGGGCGAGACAGTTCCGTCCGCCCCTGGCGGAAGAGGGCTCCTGCGAATGGAGGTGCGCTGAGAGGTTGTTCCACCGCCCGAAACAATCGTGGCACCGTCATCCACGCGGAGTCTCGTGCTGATGATGGTGGCGTCAGGGTTATCCGGGGGGCCTACCGCACCCGCCAGATAGGAATCTCTTCGAAGCGGTGTCCCAGAAATAATCGTCGCGTCTGAACCCAGCCGAAGGGGCGCAGCGGCAATTATCGTTGCTTCAGACTCGGTGCGCAGGCCCGTCTCACCCGCGCGATCAGCGGCCGGTTTGCCGATAGGGGGTTCGGCGGAATGCTGCTCTCGCTCACTTGGAGATGGGGCTCCTCCAGAAACACGAGTTTCACTGCTTTCCGACGGGATTTCGTCCATGTCGCGCTTCAATTCCTAATGGAAACAAATGGGGCGGCCCGTTCAAAGCATTCTGGATGCACGCCACGACGGTTGTAGTGGCTGAAGTATATACGATTCTTAAAAAAACCTGTTTGCGGTGCACATACTGCGGCAATGCTGCGGAGTATACAGTTAGGTCCCATAACCTGGCTTGATTCAACGGATTTTCGTCCGAAACTCGAATCGATCGAAGGCGTTCATGAGCAGATGAATCTAAATTTGGCGTCCCCGACGGGATTTGAACCCGTGTTATCGCCGTGAAAGGGGCACAACGGTGCAATTCTTAACCGTTTATAGAATTTTGAAGTATTTATAAACTCCGCATGGTTATTGACGATTTCGCATTATCTATTCGCCACCCTTCGCTAAAATTCGCTTGAAACCGCGTACAGGATTGCCCTATAATTGTCCTACGAGGTAAATGCATGGCTCGCACACGTCAAGACAGCCGAATCAATAGCCGCTCTGCCCGCTCGAAATTGAAGCCCACCATTGGTCCAGGCGCAGAGCCCTACTGGTGTTCAATCTCACATGGGCTCGCTGTCGGCTACCGGAAAGGCGCAACAGGTGGAACATGGATCGCCAGACACTTCAATACGGCAACAGGCAGGCGCAAGGCGTCTCTAGGCGTTGCAGATGACTTTGAAGATGCTGACGGCATCCGCGTCCTGTCGTTCGATCAGGCGCAAGCGAAGGCGCGTGAATGGGCATCGGTCAAGGCTCAAG
>JANXQR010000335.1 GCA_025353435.1 Acidobacteriota bacterium
CCTGGTTCCGGATTATGTGACGCACGTGCAGGAGGGCGGATTTTACGGCTGGCCGTGGTATTACATGGGTCCGCATGGCGGTGTGCAGGATCCGCGGCACGCGGGCAAGCACCCGGAGTTGCAGGCGAAGGTGATCACGCCGGACGTGCTGGTGAATCCGCATTTTGCGTCACTGGAGATGCTGTTCTACGAGGGCTCGCAGTTCCCTGCTGAATACAAGGGTGACGGTTTTGCGGCGGAGCATGGGTCGTGGAATCGGAACGAGCGCGCGGGCTATGAAGTGATCCGCCTGCCCATGAAGAACGGGCACGCTACCGGTGAGTATGAAGATTTTCTGACAGGGTTTACGGTCGGCGACGGCGGCGTGTGGGGGCGGCCCGTGGGCGTGGCGGTGGGCAAGGATGGCTCGCTGTTTGTGTCTGACGACGGAACGCGATCAGTCTGGCATGTGACTTATACCGGGAAGTAGACTGAGGCGGGTCCCAAATTGTGGCTCAACGGAATAAGGGACCCCACGGACCTGCTGGAGTCCGTCCGACCATCGTGTCGATTGGCAGCTTGATTTCCACTAGAAAGGTCACTTCACGCACGTCGCAAGGACTTCTCTCAAAGCGGGGTCCTGGCAAGAAGGTATTGGGTCCTCGAGGACTCGGTAATTCGTGTGCCCAACGAGGCGCCCCCGAGTTGTACCGGGAATACTCGGGATAGGAGCCCGCGTTCGCAACAATCAGAGACTGTGATTCAACACGCAAGATTGACGGCTGTTCGCCTTGGTATCGCCGGAAGTGGTTCACGCCTGAGGCGATTGGGTGGTCTGAAGTTCCCGGCCAGAAGAAGACCCGCCGATTCAGGTTTTCAATAAAGTCCTCAAAATGATAGTCGTCCGGCAGAGTCATGTTGGCCCGCTTTAGAGGAGCCTGATCGCGGACTAGAACTTTTTGACCGTAGATGGCGACTCGCTCGTGATTGGTACGATGCTGCTTGATTAGGTCTTCTCGTCCAGCTCTTTTCATCAATAAAGCTGCGGGAGCCAAGACTCTCGTCTCACGTATGCCCTCGATATTGGAGAAATCCGTGAGATGGTACAGGTACGGTCGAGTCTTGACAAAGTCCATCCACTTCACTCGGAGACCTCCGATTTGGTTCTACTCGACGGTTACGGATTTGGCGAGGTTGCGGGGCTGGTCGACGTCGCAGCCGCGGCGGACGGCGATGTAATAGGCCAGCAGTTGCAAGGGCACGATTTCGATAATCGGCGACAGCATTTCAATGACCGGCGGAATGTGGATGACGTGCTCCACTAACTCGCCGATGCCGGTGTCGCCTTCAGTGGCAATGGCGATGACACGGCCGGAGCGTGCGGTGACTTCCTGGATATTGGAGAGCGTCTTCTCGTAGCGAAGTTTTGACGCTGGGTCACTTTCGTCGCGCGTCGCGAGGACGACGACAGGCAGCGTCTCATCGATCAACGCATTGGGGCCGTGCTTCATTTCGCCGGCGGGATAGCCTTCGGCATGAATGTAGGAAATCTCTTTGAGTTTGAGTGCGCCTTCGAGCGCGATCGGATAGTTCAGGCCCCGGCCGAGATAAAGAAAATCACTGCGGCAGAT
>JANXQR010000387.1 GCA_025353435.1 Acidobacteriota bacterium
GGCTGAACACTTCCCCCCGTCATCCTGCGGCCCGCCGTCCTTTGCTGGAGGCTTCTTCCAGGCGCTCAAATCCACGCAGTACCACTTCGCTGCCTTCTTGTAGAGGTCTTTCAACTCGCTTCGCTCACTGTTCTCACGCACCTCTTTGCGCTGATTCGGTGTGAGCGACCAGTTGAGCGGGTCAGTGCCCACGGTCGCAGTAGACCATTCATCGGCGAGCACCACGGATTCGACGTATAGCTTTCCCGAGTAGGTGTGCTCGAGCAGTTCCATTGCCGACTGGTCTCGCGGAGTGATGCTTTCATGACCGGCCTGCCAGAACCCGAGCAAGGGAGCTACGGCCTGGCTGAAGAGATTCCAGGGGGCAGTTCCCCCACTGTGATCGGGGCTCGACTCTGACCCGCTGCCGTAGATGCCATTGCTGTTGCGGATTTCGATCAGCAAAACGCGCAGCGGCTTGTCCGCCGGAAGTTGAATTGGTTTGCACAAGTCAGAAGGTCGCGGCGGTTCCGGCACGGTGCTGGATTGAGACAGATCTGCCGGTGGGCCAAGCGCGTAGCGCAAAAACTCAAGTGCGGAAGCAGTTCCGTCGTTGTCATAGTAGCCGCCGTCAGCAAAATGGACGCTGTTGACTGCGTTATCGACGATCATTGGCGCGCGCGCGGCGGAAGACACAAAGGGAAATGTTGCGGAGAGTTGGGCGGCGCTGGCGAGAGGCAGATCGGACCACGCCGCGTTCTGATTTCCTCCGCGTATCTTGAATGTTTCAAGGAAGGATCGAGCGCGGTAGTCAGGGTTCGGATCACTCTCCATCCGGCAGTTGGGAATCTTGTAATTGGCCGACAGGAAACGCTCCCCGCTCTCCACCACCGTAGTATTCATGGTGAATGCGGGGCCGTGGCCGGCGGGGAAATCGCGCACCGTGATCCCGCTCCCGGTTTGATCTGAAGTTTTGGCCGCGAATTCTGAATGGTCCTGATGTGAGGTCCACCCGGCTTTCAGCTTGGTGTCGTTCTCCCAAACTTTCCTGCAATACGCATCGTCGAGATTCCGCAAGAACGACTTCCGCAGCGCCCACGTGCGGTCCTTTCCCAGCGGTGT
>JANXQR010000418.1 GCA_025353435.1 Acidobacteriota bacterium
TCGTCGCCGGACTTGCGCGCGTTAGTCGTCATGCCGCCCGGGTTCGACCCGAATCCCGGCTCCGTCAGCCCAAAGCAGCCCAGTTTTTCGCCGCGCGTCATCGCAGGCAGCCATGTCTGTTTTTGTTCGTCCGAGCCAAATGTGTAGATGGGATACATCACCAGCGCCGACTGCACGCTCACAAAGCTGCGAATGCCGGAGTCGCCGCGCTCCAGCTCCTGCATCACCAGGCCGTACTCCACGTTCGACATACCCGCGCAGCCATAACCCTCAAGGCTCGCGCCAAAGAATCCCATCTTGCCCATCATCGGAACCAGCTCGCGCGGAAACCGCCCTTCGCGGAAGCATTCCTCGATGATCGGGATGATGTTGTCCTCGACAAACTCCCGCGCCGAGCGACGCACCAGCAGTTCGTCTTCGCTAAAACTGGAATCTAGATGAAGAAAATCGACGCCATGAAACTTCAGAGCCAACATGCACCTGCCCTTCGGGTCCAGCCCGAAACAGTAAGGCTAACAGATGGACTGCTTGCGAAACTACCCGCCCAGCCAGCCCTTGAATGTGCATTCGGTTTGGCGCGACGGCGAAGATTTTCGTAGCCCATGACCAATAGATCGCTTAAGTCGAAATCATTTCTGCCCAAGTAAAATAAGCAGCCCCTACTCCAGAAACTCCTTCACAAACGGATCCTCGCTGGCCACTAACTCATGAATCGAACCATCGAATATCAGCCGTCCTTCGTTCAGCATCAGGAATGTCGTATTCGGATCCGTCTCACCGTCGGGCAGCGGAATCATGCCGTTCTTCTCCGCGTCATACCTGTGCGTCACCATCGTGAAGGCGTCCTGCAATCGATGCGTCACCATGATCGACGGCGTCTTGTAGAAGTCGCGCTGCTTCACAATCAGTTCAATAATGGTTGTCGACGTAACCGGGTCCAAGCCTCCTGTTGGCGAATCGTAGAGCAGCAGATCGGGGTTGCGAATCAGCGCCCGCGCAATCGCCACCCTTCGCTTCATGCCTCCTGACAGGCTGCCGGGGAACAGCGAAAACGTGTGCTCCAAACCCACAAACAGCAGCGCCTCTTTAACACGCGTGTCAATCTCCTCGTCCGGTACGCGTTCCTGGATCAACTGATAAGCCACGTTGTCGCGCACGCTCAGCGAGTCGAACAGCGCGCCTTCCTGGAACACCATCCCCGTGCGTGCCCGCAGCGCAAACATGCTGCTCTCTTTCATGATGGCGATGTCTTCGCCGAACAAATCGATTCTCCCCGAGTCCGGGCGAACCAGGCCATTTGTCGCCTTCAGCAAAACGCTCTTTCCCACGCCGGCCGGCCCCAGCAGGATGCGTGTCTCGCGCGGACCCACCGAGAAGCTGAGGTCGCGCAGCACAGGCGGCCCGTCAAAGGATATGGTTACATCGCGAAATTCCACCACAGCGGCCTTCGAATCAGTCGCCGGCAATTCGACTGCGGATTCAGGGTTTTCATTCATTTGTTGAAGATTGAAACCATCAAAATGCTGACCAGCAAGTCGGAGAAGATGATCATTACCGACGCAAAGACGACGGCCTGAATCGTCGATCTGCCCACGCCTTGCGTGCCGCCCGTGGTCCGCATGCCGTAGAAGCACCCAATTGATGCAATCAGAAATCCGAATATCAGCGGCTTCACAAGCCCTTGCAGAATGTCAGGAAACTGCAAGTACTCGTAGGCCATCGAGAAATACTGCGCCCCATTCTGGTGATTCATGACCACGGTCACAGTGGCGCCGCCCAGAATGCCGCAGAAATCCGAAACAATAGTCAGGAAGAACAGCATCGCAATCGTCGCGTAAATTCTCGGAGTCACCAGCTTGCGAATCGGGTCCACTCCCAGGGCGCGCATCGCATCAATCTGCTCGGTCACCACCATCGATCCCAATTCGCTGGCCATCGACGACGCATTGCGACCGGAAACCATGATTCCCGTAAGCACCGCGCCCAATTCACGAATCATCGACAATGCGACAAATCGTCCCGTAACCGCCGTAGCCCCGAACGACGCCAACGTTGCTGCCGATTGCACCGCCAGCACGCCTCCCGTAAAAAAGCCGGCAAAGATCACGATCGTTGTCGACCCAACGCCAATAATGTCCGACTGCTGGGTAAAGTCCGCCCAGTAAATCGGCCGGCTGAATAAATTCATGAGGGCACGCCAAGAGAACAGGAAATATTCCTGTACCGTGAGAACGAGTTCTTTCGCGTAACTATCGATCTTTTCGAATGCCATCGTATCCCGGTGACACTGAAGTAGGGCAGTTCACCTCGGTGCGCTGCTCTCCACGACAGAATAACGCATGTGCCGTTCCCGCACCTCGGCGACTCCAAACCCACGCCCATCATTGGCCGTTGCCGATTTGTCCGGCCGCCACCGGGAGACTGGGATATCATCACCCCGACCGTCGTCTGCACACTTCCCCACAAAAGGAACCGCGATGCGACTTCTTTTCATCATCTTCCTCGCAGTTCTATCCATCCCTTCGTCGTCCTCGTGTCTCGCCCAGGCTGCTGACCACGCCTCGCCTGAGAAGCTGGGCAGTGTCACCTTCACCACCTCGTGCAGTCCCGCTGTCCAGCCTCAGTTCAACCGCGCCGTGGCGCTTATGCATTCGTTTCAATTTGCGCGAGCCATTGAAGCATTTCATACCATCCTTTCCACTGATCCATCCTGTTCCATGGCCTGGTGGGGCATCGCCCTCAGCAATTGGGGCAACCCCTTTGCCACTGGACTTAAGCAGCCTGCGCAATTGGAGCAGGGGTTCAAAGCCGTGACATCGGCGAGAGCAGCGAATCCTAAGACTCCGCGTGAGCGCGCCTATGTGGATGCCGTGGCGCATCTCTTTGCCGTCTCAGCATCCGTCGACCAGCGTCCCCGCGTTTTAGCCTACGAAAGCGCCATGTCTGCTGTAACGGCGGCTTATCCCGACGACACGGAAGCGGCTATCTTCTATGCGCTGGCTGTGGCCTCCGCCGCTGACCCCACCGACAAAACCTATGCTCGTCAGCTCAAGGCCGGCAAAATACTCGATGATTTATACGTCCGATATCCCGATCATCCGGGCCTCGCCCATTACATCATCCACGCCTACGACGTTCCGCCTCTGGCCTCGCGCGCCATAGCGGCAGCCAAGCACTATGGCGAGATTGCGCCCTCCACCTCGCACGCCCTGCACATGCCGTCGCACACCTTCACGCGCCTCGGAGACTGGCGCGATTCCATCGTCGCAAATATTGCATCCGCTGCCGCCGCCCGCAGTGCCGGGCAGCCGGCGGAGGAACTGCATGCATCCGATTACCTAGAGTATGCGTATCTGCAGACAGGGCAAGATGGGGCGGCCCGCCGCGTGCTTGAATCGAACGTTCAGATTTTCGCTCACTTCGACCCTGCTGAATTGATTGGGGGAGCGGCCAGTCCCGCCGCGGCTTACTTTGCCCATGCAGCAATCCCCGCTCGCTACGCGCTCGAGAGGCAGGCATGGGCCGAAGCTGCAATGCTCGTGACCACCCCAAGCCCCTATCCGCACACAGTTTCAATCACTTATTTTGCTCGAGGTTTGGGCGCCGCGCATTTGAAAGATATTGCCACAGCGCGAGCTGCAATCGAAGCCATCAAGCAATGTCGCCAAAAACTCCTCACCGCCAAGGAACTTTATTGGGCCAACCAGGTAGAAATTCAGCGCCTCGAAGTCGTCGCGTGGCTGGCCTTCGCTCAAGGCAAGCCTGAAGATGCTCTTGCCGGAATGCGTACTGCCGCCGAGATGGAAGACAAGACCGAGAAGAGCGCCATCACACCCGGACCACTCGCGCCTGCGCGTGAGTTGCTCGGAGACTTGTTGTTGGAGCTGAAGCGCCCCTCGGAAGCACTCAAGGAATTTGAAGCAACCCTGATGAAGGAACCGAATCGCTTTCGTTCGCTCTACGGTGCGGCCCAGGCGGCCAAGCAGAGTGGTGATCGTGAGAAGGCGCAAACGTATTTCAAGACCTTGGCGAAAGTTGGCGAAAATGCCGATCAACCGGGCCGCCCCGAACTTGCCGAAACGCAGAGCGAACTCCGGCAGAAATAATCCTGATCTGGCCGGCCCTCGACCTGGCTCTTACTCCCGCCCGCGCTTCCGAATCTCAATATTCAATCTCTTAATCTTCTGGTTCAGCGTCGACAACGGAATATGAAACTGCTCGGCCGCATCGGTCTGGTTCCAGTTGCAGCGTTCCAGCTTCTCGATAATGATGCGCCGCTCAATATCTTCGAGAATGTCGAACAGCGAAGCATTCGGATTGTGCTCCAGCAGGGCATCCTGAAAGCTGCGTCCAGTAATGTGCCCCGGCAGCAGGTCGCTTCCAATCACCGGCCCCGACGACAGCACCACGCCGCGCTCGATCGAGTTCTCCAGCTCACGCACATTCCCCGGCCAGTCATGATCAATCAGCGCTCGCAAAGCATCGGCAGAGAGCTTGCGCAGCGGCATCCCATTCTCGTTGCAATAGAATTCGAGGAAGTGCTGCACCAGCGGCGGAATATCCTCGCGCCGAGCCCGAAGCGGCGGCAGATCCACCGTAATCACATTGAGACGATAGAACAGGTCTTCGCGGAATCGTCCATCCCGCACTGCCTGGCGCAGGTCGATGTTGGTCGCGGCAATAATCCGCACGTCCACTTGGATCTCCTGGATCCCGCCCAGGTGCATGAAGCGCCGGTCCTGCAGCACGCGCAGAATCTTTGCCTGCGTGTCCATGCCCATGGTGGCAATCTCGTCCAGGAAAAGTGTGCCCCCGTTCGCTACTTCGAACAGACCCTTTTTCGACGCCACTGCCGACGTGAAGGCCCCTTTCACATGCCCGAAGAGCGTCGACTCCAGCAACTCGCTTGGCATAGCGCCCGTGTTAATCGGCACAAAGGGCTTGTCGCGCCGCGGCGAGTTGGCATGAATCGCCTTCGCGATCAGCTCCTTACCCGTCCCGCTCTCGCCCTGCACCAGCACCGTTGACCGGCTCGGCGCAACCTGCGCCACCAGGTCGAACACCCGCGTCATCACTTCGCTCTTGCCCACAATATTGGGAAAGCTGTAGCGCTGTTTGAATGCGCGCTTAAGCTGTACGTTCTCTTCCTCAGCCTTGTGCCGCGCAATCGCTGACCGGATGTCCGCCAGCAGCTTCTCGTTGTCCCACGGCTTCTGGACGAAGTTCTCCGCACCCGCGCGAATTGCGTCCACGATGTTATCCACGGTCCCGTAGGCGGTGATCATGATGACCGGCAACTCTGGATGCATAACCTTGATCTGCGGCAACAGTTCCAGTCCACTCAGTCCCGGCAGCGCCAGGTCCAGCAGCACCAGATCAAAATTTTCAAGCTCCAGAATCCGCATCCCCTGTTCGCCGTCAGAAGCCATCTTTACGGCGTAGCCCTCCAGCGTCAGTAGCACCTCGAGCGAATCGCGAATCCCTGCCTCATCGTCAATCACAAGAATGTTTCCCGCGGCAATGCTCAATGCCGGGGGCGCAGGTGCGTTCAGGGGTAGGTCAACCTCAGGCATGGACAGATTTCCTCAATAATGGGAACTCAAGATGAAATGTGGTTCCGGCTCCCACGGCGCTCTCCACGTGGATCTTGCCGGCGTGCTCTTGGATGATTCCGTAGGAAACGCTCAGACCCAGCCCCGTGCCCCGCTTGTCGCCCGGCTTGGGCATCGTCTTGGTCGTGAAGAATGGATCGTAGATGCGCTTCATGTGCTCCGGAGCAATCCCCGATCCTGAGTCGCTTACAAGCGCCTCCACATGCCCGTTTGCCAGGGTCGCAACGCGCAGACGACCACCTTCCGGCATGGCCTCCTTCGCGTTCAGCAGCAGGTTGAGGAAGACCTGCTGCAGCTTTCCGGGATTGCCGTGAATAGTCGGCAGCGCGGTCGCCAGTTCGAGCTCCACTTCGACCTGCGCGGTTTTGAATTGATGCTCAAGCAGCGAAAGCGTATCGCGAATCACCTGGTTCAGATCCGTCGCCCGCATCTCCGTCGTCGACGTACGCGAGAAATTCAGCAGCCCATTGGCAATCTCCGCCGCCCTGAAGCTCTGCTGCGTAATCTTTTCCATCACCGGCGCCAGCTTGGGATCGCCACGCAGCTGCTTGGTCAGCATCTGCGCATAGCTTGAAATCACCGCCAGCGGCGTGTTGATCTCGTGCGCCACGCCCGCTGCCAGCAACCCGATCGAGCTCAACTTGTCGGCCTGCGTCAGTTGCGCCTCCAGCGATACACGCTCCGTAATGTCGTCCACCAGGATGATCCGGCCCACTGACACAAAGTCCCGCGACAAGAGCGGTGCCACCGCGATATTCGCCGTCCGCTGCTCGCCCGCCCGCGTCGTCAGCCGGAATTTGTACAAGTGATGCACGCCCGCTTCATTGCGGAAACTATCCACCGCATCGCAAAATTCGACAGGGAATACTTCGCTCAACGTCTTTCCTAAAACCTCGCCGCGGCTCAAGGCGTACATGGCCTCCATCTGCGCGTTCCAGCTCTCGATCCGGTCTTCCAGATCGAGAGCCAGGATTCCCACGTTGATCGATTCGACGATATTTTCGTTGAACTCCTTCAGCCGCTCGAACTCGCTGATCTTCGCCTCAAGTTGCGAGTAGAGGCTGGCATTCTGCAGCGCAATCCCGATGTAGCTCGCCAGAGACTCAAGCAGCTCCACATCCTCGCTCGACAGGAAGTCGCCACCGATCGTGCGTCCCAGGCCAATCACAGCAATCGTCCGTGTGGCCGTCCCGTCCTGAACGCGGCAAGGCAGGTAATAGTTCAGGTCCAGCAGCGCCGCCGTCCGCCGCTCGTCCTCGGGCAGATGAAGTGCCTGAATCGCGTTCTCAAGGAAAATGTGCGAATGGTCTGTGTGGCGGTCGAAATTCAGGAAGTTCAGATTCAGTCTCACCAGACCGCGCTCACCCTTTGCCGCCAAAACGTCTCCGGGCAACCCGTGGCCCGCAGCCAGCTTCAGATGTCCGTCCGGCCCAGCCAGAAACACCGCCACCCGCGACACCAGCAGCGTCCGCGGCAGCCGTTCCACAATGGAGGCCAACAACAGGTCGATGTCCGTTTCCGAATTCAACCCCCGCCCAAACTCCACCAGCGCCTTCCGGTAGTCATAACGATGGCGGTCAAAGACCACGTCCACCCAGCCCTGAATCTTGCGCTTCAACGGCTCGAAGAACGCCGCCACCAGCACAATCGCGATGCCCTCGCCCCACTCCCGCACCGAAGCCGGCAGCCGGTTGTGCGCCACAGCCGCCGCCACCGCAATCACCCCGAAATACCCGCCCAGAATCAGCCCCGTAGCCAGCGTGTACGCCACACCCCGCTTGAAAATCAGGTCCGTATCCATCAGCCGGTAGCGCACAATCGCCCAGCTGAAGGTCAACGGCAGGAACACCAGCGACAACCCCGCCAGCCGCGTCAGCAGCGCCGGCGTATGCAAATCAAACAAATAAGGGATGGCATAGAGAATGGTGAACGGAAGCACGGCCAGCAGCGTGCCGCGCGTAAGCCATTTCAATTGTTGGCGAAGCAGCGGTGTATTCGCCGAAGCGTAGCTTCTCAGGAACAGCGTAGCCGCTAACACGTAGTAAGCGGCATCGTACGCCGTTCCCATCTGATCCATGCGGTGCCGCAGCAGTTCCGTGGCCTGCCACTGGTTGATCGCCCAAATCCAAAGGAATAGATACCCAGCCCCGGGGGCGTAAATAAGCGGCAACAGCCACTGCCGCCGTAGCTTCTTCAGCCGCTCTTCCGGGAAGCTCAGCGCAAAATGCAGGAACAGGGCCGGCTGCAATGCCTCTGACAGCACATTGCACCAAAACACCGTCCAGTCGACGAAGTCTAGCTTCCCCGTCACCTTCAGCGCATACAGCCCAAAGGACACCAGGCAAAAAATGTAGAAGTGCGTCGCCCGCAGCGCCGTCCAGCGCCGGAAAAGCACGTAAATCCCGATTGCCAGGTAAATGAGCCCAATAATTCGCTGCGCCTGCTGCGAGCCCCGGTCAACCGGCTCCGGAATCACCAGCACCGGCGGAAGCTGAATCCCGTCACGAGTGATCGAGTAGTGCGCGTTCCCAAACGCCCCGGTGCGATGCAATTCCCGTTCGAAGTCCGGAATCCGCTGCACAGGAACGTCATTGACCGCTGTCAGCAGGTCATTGTCTTTCAGGCCGGCACGCCTCGCGGGTGTGTTCGGCAGCACCTTCTGCGCCACCAATCCCGACCCGTTCCCCGCCTCAGCCCACCACACCCCGTCGTCCGGCTGCGGAAACTCACCCTCCTGGTGGAAGTTCCAAACGGCCAGCAGCACCAGTCCGACCGTGAGAACGGCCAGTAGTGTCGCCTGGACCCGATTGGATAGGTTCGTCTCCATGGATGGGGAGCTGCTTGAGTCTCTGGCGAGCTACATC